>CBDUSM010000092.1:0-5869 GCA_965369825.1 uncultured Bacteroidales bacterium | reverse complement strand
CGTTGAAAAACCTTCTTGACGAATATACAGACTCACCCTCTTCTACAGAGGTAAGTTATAAACTGGCACAAGCCTTTTATCAAAGGGGAGAGAAATATGACCCTCTTATTTCTGAGCAATATAAATGGGATAAACAGAAGGCTGTTCAATATTGTAAAGAGGCAATTGATCGCTTTCCGGGTAGTATCGGAGCAGGAGATTGTGCGGTTTTATTGAACCGTATTCAGGACAAATCAATTAGTATTACGACGGAGTATGTCAATGTGGAAAGCACCTCATTTTTAAGCCTGATAAAGTACACGAATGTTTCTGATATCTATGTTCGTATCATCAGGATGAATCCGGAAAAAGACCGTGAACTCAAGCAACACAGGGATAAAGAAAATATGATAAAATCGTATGTGAAAGAACCCTTTCTGAAAGGATGGAAAACAGAACTCATTGACGATGGTGACTTCCAGGAGCATTCAACTGAAATGAAAACAGGTGAACTGCCACTGGGGTATTATGTGTTGCTCGTCAGCTCAAATCCGGAATTCATTTATGTGGATGAACCGGTTGCCTTTTCTTCTTTTTGGGTTTCTAATATTAGTTTTATTAACCGTGATTCGGATCAGGGCAATTACGACTTTTATGTTTTGCACAGAGATCAGGGAACACCCCTGAAGGAGGTGTTTGTTGAAACATTTTACAAAAAGTACAATTATAATAGCAGGTCTTATGAAATAATCCCGTGGAAAAATTATTCAACTGATAAAGATGGGTTTTTCCGGGTAGAACCTCCCCCTTCCAAAACAGGTGGAAGATCTTTCAGTATAAAATTTAATTATGGCAATGACACACTTATCACTGATGAATACTTCTATATCAGGCATTATAGTGCGTATAAACCAAAAACAAAACCCAAAACATTCTTTTTTACTGATCGTGCCATATATCGTCCCGGGCAAACAGTGTATTTCAAAGGGATTGTGGTTGATACAGATGGTAAAACCAGTCAATTGATTACAGAATATTCAAGCAAAGTAGTCTTAAATGATGTAAACTGGCAAAAGATCTCCTCTTTGGAACTGGGCACCAATAAATTTGGTTCATTCAATGGCTCTTTTGTTATTCCAACCGGGATATTAACTGGAAGAATGACAATAAAAAATGAATCGGGATCAACTCAGATATTAGTTGAAGAATATAAGAGACCCAGGTTTGAAGTGGCTTTTAAGCCGGTTAAAGGAAGCTACAAACTTGATGAAGAGGTAACCGTCAACGGCCAGGCAAAATCTTATGCAGGGGCTAATCTCGATCAGGCAGAGGTTAAGTACCGCGTTGTCCGTACTGCACGTTATCCTTTTCATGGATACTGGTGGAGAGGTTGGTACCCCAGTTCGCCTGATATGGAGATCACCAATGGTGTTATGACTACCGACGAAGCAGGAAAGTTCTCAATTACTTTTATTGCTTTGCCGGATGAACAAGTATCGTCAAGGTATAAGCCTGTTTTCGATTACATCGTCTATGCTGATGTTACGGATATTAATGGTGAAACGCAGTCAACAACAACAACAGTATCCGTAAGTAAAACGGCTTTGATCCTTTATGTTGAAATACCGGAACAGGTTAATAAAGATAAAGTAAAGGGTTATAACCTGTTCTCCACAAATTTGAACGGCGAAAAAGTATCCTGTACAGGTAATTTGATTATTCAAAAATTAATTGAACCTGAACGATTATTAAGAAAAAGAAGTTGGGAAAGGCCTGATAAGTATCTCATCACCGAGGATGAATTTCATAAGGAGTTTCCTTTCGACGTATATAAAGATGAAGATATACCAGCGAACTGGCAAAGAAGCCCTAATCTGTTTGAATGGTCGTTTAATACTGAAAATGACACACTTCTGAATCTTTCGGAGCTTTCCGGTTGGGAACCGGGCCATTATATGTTAAAAGCTACTACAACCGACATTTTTGGTGAAAAAGTAGAACTGGAAAAGTATTTTGTTGTTTTCTCGGCTAAAGACTCAAGGCCACCAGTACATGCTATTAGCTGGTTTGCCGATATCATTGATCACGGAGAGCCGGGAGAGAAAGCCTCAGTCCTTATCGGAACAGCCTGTAAAAATGTTCGAATGTTGTATGAAGTAGTTCATGAAAAAGAAACAATCCATAGAGAATGGATTGCGATAAGTAATGAACAAAAACTGATAGAGGTCCCCATTGAGGAGCGGTTCAGGGGAAATTTTGAAATAAATTTTGTATTTGTTAAGCATAATCGCGCATACGGCGATAATAACCTGATCAAGGTTCCATATACAAATAAGGAACTGGATATTTCTTTTTCTTCCTTTAGGAATAAACTGCTACCGGGCCAGGAAGAGGAATGGCAGATCACAATCAAAGATAAGACAGGGGAAAGGGTTGCTGCTGAAATGCTGGCTTCTATGTACGATGCTTCCCTTGATGCTTTTGCTTCTCATTCATGGGCATTTAATTTATTACATGCCTATTACGGTGGCAGTACCTGGGATATTCAGGATGCCTTTAAAATCCACAGCGGGTTGCGGTTTACTAAAAAGACGAAGGAACCGGGTTCGATCTACTTTAGGAAATATGATCAACTAAATTGGTTCGGGTTTAATTTTTACGGTTATCGCGATCGTTTATTACGCGGTGTTGCTACCAAAGCAGGTGGAGAAGAGATGGTGGGTTATGTTGATGAAGTAATGATACTAGAAAGTAATATAGAAGATGAACAGGAAGCCGTTCCGGCAAATGGCGAAGAGAAGAAGGAAATGGTCCCTCAGGCTTCACCAGGTTTAGAGGTGCGAAGGGATTTCCGTGAAACAGCCTTTTTCTTTCCCGATTTGAGAACAAATGAAGAAGGGGATGTGGTCATTTCATTTAAAGCCCCTGAATCGCTAACCCGTTGGAAAATGATGGGCCTGGCACACACCAAAGAGCTGAAATATGCACAGATTGAAAAGGAGCTGGTTACACAGAAAGAGCTGATGGTTGTTCCCAATGCACCAAGATTTTTCAGAGAAGGGGATACATTGTTGTTCAGCATAAAAGTGGTTAATCTTTCGGATAATGCGCTTCAAGGGGTTGCCACACTTGATTTTTTTGATGCAGTGAGCATGACCCCGGTGAGTATTATTATGGATCCGGGCGACAAATCATTCCAAATTGAAAAAGGCCAAAGCCAGGTTGTTAAGTGGAAAATGGCCATTCCAATGCATGGCCTTCAGGCGATCACCTATCGGACTACTGCCCGTGCAGCCAATTTCAGTGACGGGGAAGAGATGGCCCTTCCGGTTTTGACCAACCGGATGCTGGTTACCGAATCATTGCCAATGCCTGTAAAGGGAGGAGAGGTAAAACATTTTTATTTGAAAAAATTAATAGATTCAGAATCTTCAGAAACTCTTGTAAATCATAAGCTGACGTTGGAATTTACTTCAAACCCGGCATGGTACGCTGTTCAGGCTTTGCCTTACCTGATGGAATACCCGTATGAATGTTCGGAACAGATATTCAGCAGGTATTATGCCAATAGTATTGCCAGCCATATTGTTAATTCAAGTCCCAAAATAAAGAGAGTTTTCGATAGCTGGCGGGAATATACTCCGGAGGCGCTGTTATCTAATCTGGAGAAAAATCAGGAACTGAAGTCACTGATGCTGGAAGAGACACCTTGGGTGCTTGATGCAAAGAACGAAACCGAACGTAAACAACGTGTTGCCTTATTGTTTGACCTTAATAATATGTCGTATGAGCTGAGTTCAGCTCTTTTACAATTACAGAACCTGCAGTCGCCCAATGGGGGATGGCCCTGGTTTAAAGGGATGCGCGACAGCAGATATATTACCCGGCATATCGTTGCCGGCTTTGGAAAGTTGAACCATTTGATGATCAAAGATGCTGTTGAGGATGACAGGACCTGGAAGATGTTAAGAAAAGCTGTTCTGTATCTTGACGACAGGATCAGAGAAGATTATGAGAGAGTGAAGAAATATCACGGTGATGAAATGGACAAAATACACATTGGGCAGACACAAATCCATTACCTGTATGCAAGAAGCTTTTACAACTCATTCAATTTTAAAATCAATGTTTCTAAAAAGAACCAGGAGGCTTTTGATTATTATTTGGGCCAGGCTGAGAAATACTGGACAGAGCAAAGTATTTATATGCAGGGCATGACTGCACTGGCTTTACATCGTTACGGAAATAGTCACACACCCGGTGATATCATCAAGTCGATGAAAGAGCGCTCTTTGCATTCTGAAGAGATGGGCATGTACTGGCGTGGCGACCCCGGATATTTCTGGTATCAGGCACCTATTGAAACACAGGCATTGTTAATTGAAGCCTTCGATGAAATTACAGAAGATAATAATTCGGTGGAAGAGATGAAGGTCTGGCTGTTGAAGCAAAAACAGACACAGGATTGGAAAACGACCAAAGCAACTGTTGAAGCGGTGTATGCTTTGTTGTTACGAGGCACAGATTTGCTGGTTAGTGACAAGCTGGTTGAAGTTGAATTGGGTGGCCGGTTGATCGACCCAAAGGCAATAGACGATTTGAAGGTGGAAGCAGGAACAGGGTATTTTAAAACGTCATGGTCAGGAGGTGAAATCACCCCTGATATGGGCAAGGTAACTGTTTCAAAAGAGGATGAGGGTATTGCCTGGGGTGCATTGTACTGGCAATATTTTGAGCAATTAGATAAGATCACAACTCATGAAACGCCGCTTAAGCTTGATAAAAAGTTATTTATTGAGAGAAACACACCTTCCGGCCCTGTTCTTGATCTGATTGATGAAACGACAAAACTTGAGATAGGCGATAAGGTTGTTGTCAGGATAGAGCTTCGGGTTGACAGGGATATGGAATATGTCCACATGAAGGATATGCGTGCCTCGGCATTTGAGCCCATTAATGTTTTATCCGGATACAGGTATCAGGGAGGGTTGGGGTATTATGAGAGCACACGTGATGCTTCCACCAACTTTTTTATCGGTTACCTTGCAAAAGGAACGTATGTTTTTGAATACCCGCTGGTTGCCTCACAGTCCGGTGATTTCTCAAACGGCATCACCACCATTCAGTGCATGTATGCTCCTGAGTTTGCTTCTCATTCGGAGGGGATAAGGATAAGGATATCCGAATAACGATATGCGAAGTGGGGTTTTGACTCTCGTAGGAGTCGGATGTCGGTAGCAAAAGGCATCGAAAAGATATATCACACCCTGTAGGGGTGGCATAAATGAGAAGCGAAAAGCGAAAAGAGAGAAACGAAAGCGAATGATCAGCCTTAGGCGGATACGAATAACGATATCTTTTTACTCCGCCAAAACCAATACCTTATTCTTCAATACTTCAACAACTCCTCCGTTAATGTTGAAGAATTGGATATTCTCGGCTTTATCCACAATTTTGATTTTACCTTTGCCTAAGACAGCGATAAGAGGGGCGTGGTTATTGAGTATTTCGAATAATCCGTCAATCCCGGGCAATTGAACGAGGACTACCTCGCCGGTGAATATTGTTTTTTCGGGAGTAACGATCTCGATGTTCATCTTTTTGAGAGTAACAGGATTATCAATTAAACATGACTTTCTGCAAGTATTTTCTTGCCTTTTTCGATGGCTTCCTCTATGGTTCCAACAAGGTTAAAGGCTGCTTCAGGGTATTCGTCAACCTCTCCATCAAGGATCATTCTAAATCCTTTTATGGTATCTTCTATTTCAACAAACACGCCCGGCCTTCCTGTAAATTGTTCAGCAACATGAAATGGCTGTGACAGGAACCGTTGTACTCTTCTGGCCCGGTGAACAACAAGTTTATCTTCTTCCGAAAGTTCATCCATACC
>CBDUSM010000091.1:0-5873 GCA_965369825.1 uncultured Bacteroidales bacterium | reverse complement strand
TGATAGATTAATAGTTTCAACACCCGTTGAGTCATTATAAATCGTTGGCAAGCATGTTGTTAATGAATCAAAATCAGTGTTATTAATATCCAGGGTTGACCATTTAGCGTTTCCCAATCCTTTAAAATAGTTAGTTGTGTTGATGGTTAAATCTTCAAGAGATCCGGTTCCAATTACAAGGGTAGCATATTCCAACACACTGCCATTTGCATTTTTATCGGCAATGCTGAATTGCGCTGAAGGAATATCATAATCAATCAGGCCATTTGAGATTCCGGAATAATTAATTTTTTCTCCTGAAATTGTGAAATCAATAGAATATACTCCATTTTCGAGTGTTTCATCTATACTGAATAAGATGATGAAATAAGCTCTTCGTGTGGGTTGCATCAGATTCAGTGTATCACCCAGTTTTATCAGCACCTCACCTTCAGGTTGATTAAATCGCCATCCGGTAATAAAACTGCCAATCTCGTCACCTGTATGAACGATATTTCCATCTCCATCAACTTTTGTGGGAACAAGAGGGCGTGGATAGGCAACATAACTCATTACTACATGTGTATTACCCAATTCTGAAGGGAGATTTGGTGTGATAGCCGTGTTAAACCAATTATCATCTGTGCCGTTCGATACTTCAATCTTTACTTCAAGAAAGGTCCCGCTGACCTGCATCGGGAAATCACCGAGATCGGGGTTGGCTGTATCAGCTTCCGGTATCAGTATAACCGTAGTGTGATCGAATTCGGGGTCAATTATCGTTGACATGTTTATTGGGGGCTCGATCAGGCTACAGGGATCTTTTCCTCCGGCAAATGTGGTGATAGTAGACTCGCCATAGCCATACGACACATGATACGGATCGAAATCAACATCAAAGTCATGCGGTTCGTTTTTATCTTCGATGGTATGTTTAATGAAGATGGTGTCAAGGCCAAATTTTGTTACCGGCGGATTAGCTTCTGATGTCAACGTGAAGTCAACACCCATACCATACCCTGATAAAGTATGGGAAAAAATGACCCAGGGAGAACCGCCAAAAATTTCTTCAACAACTAGCCAACCACCTTTACTGATTTGAATTGGCCCTTCTTTCCCCTGTCCTTCATAAATGGCATGGATCTTAAAATGTGTTTTGCCCAGGTTCTCAAAAAAATCATCTCCATATGTACTATCGGCCCCGCAGTACCATCCCGAGTCAACCATTCCATAGATGTCATCCTGAAAAGGTACGATGGGATAATCCAACCAATTTTCACCATTATCTAACATAAATCTGTCATGTAGAAACCCCGTTGAAGAACAAAACCTGTCGCCGCGGTCATCTATCCAGTCATCAACACCATCATGATTGTCATCATCAGGAGCCGGTGGAATCAATAACTGGGGAATATATATTCGATACTGGAATGGATATTCCCATATTTCAATGCTGTCGCCGGTGTTGGGATTATCAATCCATTTCTGGTATCCTTCAACAATAGCATCTGTATCAAATGAGCCATCCTCATTGGTTGGCAACGTGATGCTGTATCCACCAAAACCTTTTGGAATATCGTAAATCATATATCCGAAAACTCCATCACCTAATTCTTCAACTCCTTCAATTGCTTCTGAGGGGTCATTGTAATCCACATCATGTCCAACATTTCTTATCCAGTAATAAGTATACTCTGTTGAAGCATCAATATCAAAAGTCAGATTTGCTTTTCCCCACGCAGGTAAATATTTTTGAGGTTCTCCGAGTGTATCTGTTATTAAAAAGTTATTTGTGAGGTATTCAAATTGTAATGGGTTGGGCAAAGGGGCATAATAAGTGTAAGTCGTCCGAATGGGAGTCGTTTTTTCTTCATTGAAAATGGTTATGTATTCTGCTTTGGAGTAAAGTGATTCGGAGGGAGTGGGGTGGTACATGTCGATCTCTTCTCCTCCAAGCGATAAAACGGCAATGAATTCCCTGTGGGGTTGTGGTACGGTTCCAATTAAACTATCTGTTGGTAACAATGTATATATTGAAGTATCGACAAATGTAAACCCCTCGTAATTATGGATCGACTGATGGATTAATTGCTTCCAAATAACATTTTCGCTTGTATCTCTTTCCATCCAGTGCGACCAGGTAGTATCATTAAGATCTGCATTTGTAATATTTTCCGTGTAAGGATAAAACATATTATTTACCGAATCGGGAACCAAACCATGGGCATACCCAACACCTGCCGACAAAGGCACCAGTTGTGGCGGATCAACCCAGATTTCATAATAACAGTATGGATCAAAATATTGTAACCCCGGGAATTTATTTATATTCCATGTTACTTTCCAGACCCTGATTTTATCGCCGGGTTCCTCTATGTCAACAATGCCATCCCCATCCGTATCCTGTGCAACCAGGCCATCATGGTCGATATCTTCGTAAACGGGATCTGTATTACCTGAAATCAAATGTTCCCATGGGTTCAGCCAGTAAACAGAATCTTCCTCCAATGTAAATCCTTTTGGGTAAATCGAATTAACATCAAGCCACACATCAGGATGCCCATCACTATCCATATCGTATTCAGGATTATTATCATCATCACTTCCTTTCAGGACATCAACATATTTACCTCCGGGGGTTTTTAAGATTGGAATGTTAATTGATTTATCTGTCCAGTAAAATGGAACATCCTTTGGAATATACTGAATGTATTTAGTTTCTTCGGCAGAAGTACGGCCTTTGTTCTCCATTATGGTAAATACTTTGAATGGCTGATACTCTAATCCTAGAAAATTCTTCCAGTTCACATCTGTATCTGCCACAATATCTGCACTAAACATTATTTCTGCGTAATTCCTGTATTTGTAAAAAAGATGAGACCCATCATCATCTATATACGATGTATAATTCACAGAAGCATAAATATAATTGCTCCAGGAAATATGATTATCAACATTCTTGTGTACGTTGACTCCGGGTTCAGGTGTTGCCAGGCGATAAGTAATTTGCATTTCTGATTTTGGCTCAACAGCAAGTCCGGTAAAATAAATACGGCTGTTAGAAAATGTATAATTTACGGGTGATACGACATCCACGAAAGTGAAATAGTTCCTTATTCTTTCAGTAATATTAATTTCATTAATGGGTTGAGATGTAAGATTTCGGATTTGAATTCTGACCTCGAATGTATCGACAAAGTCATAGGCAATGGCATTTGGTCCGGCAGTGATTGTGGCTGCAAGATCATTATGAAGTGATCGTGTAACGTCAATCCTTTTTGCAAAAGCATATAAAATTCCATTCATAGTCCATTGAAGCTGCCGGCTTCCATTCGATAGTTCATTTATTCCACCAACCGTTGGAAGCCCAAGGTTACATGCAATCCTTCCGCCATTAGCCTTTTCTCCTTTCAATGCAAAGACAGCAGGATATCCTTCATTTGTAAGATTTGCAATAATTTCTGCACCTTCAACCTCAACCCGCGGGATTGAACTTGCATAAAGGTTATTTCCACAGGCATTTTTAGTGAAGGATATTGGATTAGTTGAATTGGAAAATGATATGTTGACGAGGTTATTTTGGGAATTTGGGGCAACCGATTGGCTAAAGTTAACAGCTCCGGGTTCCAGATACCCTAACTTTTCGATGAAATAAACAGCATTACCTTCGGTATATATCATTCCACCCCGCGCGAGGTAGGCATCAAATTGTGTTTGAAGGTTTGGGGTTGCAGAGAAAATACTATCTATATAAAATTTATTGTCATCCCCGTTCAATGAAAAGGAGGGAATAATAACTAGTTGTGTTGAGCCATTTATCCCCAATGTGTCAATCTCCTCTTCTGAAATAAAATAGTACGTGCTGTTGTAAATATAGGAATCAAACAGGTTTTTAAAATAAATGGATTCCCATGACACCGTGTTATTATTCTTTTTTATGTTACTCCTGAAAACAGCAATTCTTTGCGGGTGCTTTTTATATTGAATTGAGTAGTGGTCTGCCCCCTGCCAGTCATAAGTTGTGTAAGAGGTACTCGTTATTGAACTGTAAGCAGTGGGGACAACATCAGGAAGAATAAAACTCCCCTGATTTGCTCCTGAAATAGCCCAATAAATTGATTCTTCTCCATATTTTGGAAAAAGAATGCTATCCAATGTGCTATTGGTGAACCTGTAGTCAACATAGGATTTATTGAAAACAAGCTTATATGTTTTCAGAAAGTCATTTTGACTGGAATCAGTAGGAATGATTACACCCCCGGAAAGACTTGCTTTTACAAATATTACAAGAAAACTTAATAGAAGAGAATATCTGAAATGAAACATAATACCTCCCTTTAGTTATAGTTAAAATTATTTATAAAGGTAATATTATTGATGTAAATAATCAAGTGCCTTGAGTTTTACTTTAGGTACTCCAAGTACTAATTAGTAATACGAATCAAGAGTTGAACCCCTATCAGGGTTCTTGTTGTTATTACTTGATTATCCACGGGTTACACCCGTAGTTATTCATGTTATATCC
Source organism: uncultured Bacteroidales bacterium (assembly GCA_965369825.1). Taxonomy (GTDB): domain Bacteria; phylum Bacteroidota; class Bacteroidia; order Bacteroidales; family JAGONC01; genus JAGLWB01. The sequence continues at coordinate 1,369 of CBDUSM010000091.1, read as the reverse complement.
GCCTCAGGCGGATAGGATTGTCCGAAGGACAATAATGTGAATAACCCCGTGCGAAGCTCGGGGTTAACAATATAAGTTCCGAAAACAACCCCGAAGTGGGTTGAACTTAGGTAACAATTACTAATTATCAATATAATCCAACCCTTGATTCGCATTAGTAATATATATATTAATCGGATAAATCATGAAAGGTAATATAGTATTATTTCTATTTTAGGGCTTATCTTTGTGGAACTTCAAATTTTGGCATCTTTTTTGAACTTTTGAGGAATATATAAATCAATTTTAGACTATGAAAAACAGACAAATTAGAACCTGGGCGTTTTTTGGCATGATCGTAATTGCCATTTTACTAAGCAGTTACACAGTTGTTAATCGTAAAACCTTTAAAAAACAGGAGAATGTGGTTCTTCAAAAGAATGATTATGACCCGCAATGGAAGGCTGTAGATTCTCTTATCCAAAAGGGGCTGCCAAAGTCTGCACTGGAAATAGTTGAACAAATTTATAATCAAACAAAAATTGCAGGGGATTCACCTCAATTTATAAAAGCCGTTCTTTACAAGATCAAGCTTGTAGCATCTTATGAAGAGGAGTTCATGGAAAAAATAATTGAGGATGTTCATGAAGAGATTGCTCAGGCAGAATCTCCTGATAAGCAGGTACTGCATTCAATTCTCGCCGATCTGTATTGGCGGTACTATACTCAAAACCGATATAAAATTTTAGACAGAACCACCACTGCTGACTTCAAAACGGATGACATCAGGACCTGGGACCTGACAAAAATCGTTGACGCTGCTTTAAATAATTATCTTCTCTCCATGGAAAACAAGCTTGAACTTCAGGGTATACAGCTCAATGAGTATGAAGTAATTTTAATCAATGAAGATCAGTCTAAAATTTTCCGTCCAACCCTTTATGACTTCCTTGCCCACCGGGCGGTTGATTATTTTGTTCAGGAAGAGCCAGGCCTGACCGAGCCGGTGTATAAATTTGTAGTGAATAACCCGGAATATTTTTCTCCGGGACAGGACTTTATTAAGATAAATATCACTTCGCAAGACTCCCTCTCTCTTAAGTATTATGCCATGAAAGTGTTTCAGGACCTGATTCAATTCCATCTAAAGGATAAAAAACCAAGGGCATTGATTGATGTAGAATTGAAAAGAGTGCAATTCGTTTTTGATCAGGGTGTGATAGTACATAAAGATAGTTTGTACATCGAATCGTTGCAAAATCTTCTTGACGAATATATAAACTCACCCTCTGCCACTGAAATAAGTTATAAACTGGCACAAGCCTTTTATCAAAGAGGAGAGAAATATGACCCTCTTATTTCTGAGCAATATAAATGGGATAAACAGAAG
>CBDUSM010000090.1:0-5886 GCA_965369825.1 uncultured Bacteroidales bacterium | reverse complement strand
CGTCCTCATTTGCCAGTGAAGTTACCCTGATTGATCCCCGCTATGATATTGAAGAGCCAAGACGAATCTATATGAACAATGTTTTGAATTACAGCGGCTACCGTTTTTTCCAATCATCATACGATCAAGACGAGAAGGGGACCATACTTTCGGTTAACCATGACCAATTTGGAACAATAGTAACTTATTTTGGCTATTTTCTGATGTCCTTAGGCATGCTGTTAAACTTTTTTGGCAAAAAAAGTCGATTTAGATTCCTCATTAAATCTTCCGCCAGGATCAGGGAAGAATTAAAAAGGACTTTTATTGTAATTGTCTTAATAACGCTCACCTTTTCAGCTACCCGGGGATCTAAAAATGAAGGTGACAGCATTAGGGGTTTCATCGATAAAGATCATGCCCGAAGCTTTGGGGAATTACTTGTGCAGGACAATGACGGAAGAATTGAACCAATGAATACCCTTACGTCAGAAGTCTTAAGAAAAGTTGCACGTAAAAACAAAATAAACGGACTATCCGCTGATCAGATTATTTTAGGTATGGTGTCAGATCCCGTATACTGGCAAACCGCACGCATGATTAAAGTAAGTGACCAGTCTTTAATAGATTTGCTGGGATTAAAAGGAAAATATGCTTCTTTTACTGATTTCCTTGACCTAAATACAGGGACTTATAAGATTTCCGATTATGTGGATGCATCGTATAAAAAGAAACCGGCTCAACGGACAGGTTTTGAGAAAGATATAATAAAAGTGGATGAAAGGGTCAATATTTGTTATATGATATATACCGGATCTCTATTTAGAATTTTCCCGATGCCAGGTGATGAAAACAATAAATGGTATGCTACAGAAGATGCAGAAATATTCGACACTGCCGATGTTGTTTTTATCAGACACATACTCCCTTTATATTATAGCACGATAAACAAGGCCATAGCCTCTGGCAATTGGGAAGAAGCCGGAGAAAACCTTGATTATATAAAGCGTTACCAAAAGAAATACGGAGAACAGATATTCCCAAATCAAAAGAAGATAAGATTGGAGATTCTGTATAATAACATCAATTTATTCAAGAAATTATTTTTACTCTATAGCCTTGCCGGCTTTATACTTCTTATGATTCTATTAATAACAACCATACGAAGATCGTCGGGCTTCAGGGTTACAATTAGTATACTTATTTTTCTTCTTGGTGCCGCCTTTGCTTCACATACGGCAGGCTTGGCTGCCCGATGGTATATCTCAGGGCATGCACCATGGAGCAATGGTTATGAAACTATGATTTACATTGCCTGGGCAACCATGGCTTCCGGTTTCATTTTTATGAAGCACTCACGTATCACTCTTGCCGTTACATCAGTCCTGGCCTCCCTCACACTGATGGTTGCCAATATGAGCTGGATGGATCCGGAAATCACCACCCTTGTTCCTGTCTTAAAATCTTATTGGTTGATAATTCATGTTGCGGTGATCACAGCTAGTTACAGTTTTCTTGCCATCGGAATGATCCTGGGGTTCCTGATATTGATTATATTAAGTTTTGCCAGCGAAAAAAGTTATAGAAAAATTAAATTAACGATTCAGGAATTGACCAACATCAACGAAATGAACCTCACAATTGGAGTAGTCCTGCTCACCATAGGGACATTTCTTGGAGCTGTATGGGCAAACGAGTCATGGGGCCGATATTGGGGTTGGGACCCAAAGGAAACCTGGACTCTTGTTTCCATACTGGTTTACTCTTTTGTGATACATATGAGAATGGTTCCGGGACTTAGGGGAAATTTTGCATTTAATTTCGCAGCCCTGATCAGTTTCAGCAGCATAATAATGACTTACTTTGGAGTAAATTATTACCTCAGCGGTTTACACTCCTATGCCAGTGGTGACCCGGTACCTATTCCCTTATTTGTATATTATGCTATTGTAATTGTAGCTTTTGTTTCAATTTTTGCTTTCCTGAAAGAGCGTAAACTTTCAAAGCTCACAAGCTAGCCATATTGTCGGGAAAATGTTGTTATTTATCAGCTATGGCTTCAAGACTAAATAATATTTTGATGTGCTACGAAAAATAATATTTAGCCATTTGATTCTATCATAATAATTTATCTAAGCCCTTTACAGTATAAGTTAATGCTTTCCCGGCACATGTATCAACACACAACCCACAGCGGGTACAGTCTGCTCCGGTATAGTGAATTTCCTGCGTTGCTTTCCCTTTTTGAACAAACCAGAGTACATGTGGCACCAGGCAAACGGTTTGGCAATCTCTGCAAAATCCGCATTTATCAAGTTCAAACTTAATGGCGACAGGGGCAAACGATCCAATCATACCCATGGTAGTTCCCAGCGGGCAAACATACCTGCACCAGAAGCGTTTACTGTAAACAATCTCAAAAATTACTAACCCCAGTATCCACAATAAGATCAATCCGGGACCGTAAATCATTGCTCTCGATATAATGCCAACCGGGTTAATATCTTCAAAAACAAGATTTTTAGTAAGAAAAGCCAGGGCAATAAAACCAACCCAGAAAACATAGCGTAGGTAACGATTAAATGCATGCTCTTTTATTTTCTTCTTTTTCACCAGAAAATCATGCAATTTTTCAGCCAACTCAGCAATAAAATGGTACGGACATACCCACGAACAATAGGTCCTTCCTCCCATCATTGCATAAATTAAAATAATGGTGATAAAGCCAATCCAAAAGTTCATGGTAAGATGAATGATGTATCCTGTTGTTGATGAGATAGCCAACATCTGTAATGCATTATATGGATCCATCAGGTAAAATCCAATCAACCGCGAGCCACTCAACGAACCTTCTAAAACAGACAGATCTAATAAAAATGAAAGAACAAACAAAACAGTAATAAACAGAAGCACAAACCATCTGATATTTCTCCCTTTCTGATTACCTTTTTGTGACTTACACCACTCTTTGTAATCCATCCCCAGTTTTGAATGGGGCATCTCCTCCATTGGTTTAGGAGTTAGAGGGGTTTTATTTTTGCTACTATTAAACATGCTATATCTGATTTACGGGTTCAACAATAATACTCGGTTGCTCTGTCGGACATACCATTACGCACACACCGCAACCTGTACATCCGTCTAAAATTTTGGGTTTATATGTTGGATTTCCGTTATTATCGTAACTCTCCTCCATCATAATAGCTTTGCACCCAATAGGGCATTCAGTAACACACAAGTTGCATATTTCCCTATCGAATTTTTTCTCTCTCACAGGTGATGCCTTTGTTTCTTCACGGTTTGAAGATCTGCGACCACCTCCAAAGCCTCTTCCTCTTCCTCTTCCTTGTCCACGCCCCCCTCTTCCTCTGCCCGGAGATCTGTAGACACCATCAAAATTTTCACCCCTTGGAGTGCCCTTAAATCCTTCTCCTTTTACAGCAAGGCAAGTATTTTCATTTAGTTTTGCAACGCCCATGACCACAGCCTCTCTCATTGCTTTTATCCGAACTTTAAATAGGTTGAAGTTCGGGTCACTCACATCATTTTCCCTATAATACTCATCAATAACCTTTTCTCCCTCTTCTTTAAATGGCCTAAAATCTAATACCGCTGTAGGGCAGGTTTCAACGCACTGCAGCGAATCGCAGGAAAAATCGCATGCCTGCTCTCTTACGTCGATATAGGGTGTGCCGTAAGACAAAGCTTCATTAATTCCGGCTAACTTAATGGCTTGTACCGGGCATATTTGTACACATAACCCACATTTGATACAGCCAAAAATAAAGGTCTCCTCCGAAATGGCGCCTGGTGGTCTCAGGAAGTCCTGGCATCTGGTATCTAATCCTTTAACCTTTTTAATTAAGCCAACCCCCGCACCGATAGCGGCCATTGCTGTGACAGCAACTGCACTTGATTTTAAGAATTGGCGCCTATTAAGGTCTGTTTGACTCTTTTTCATTTTACTTTTTTACTTAATTAAATTTTTAATTACCAGTATACTAAATTATAATAAAAAACTTAGAAATTGCCATGAACTCAGGGGAAATTATTTGCAACTGAGTAATTTAGATCAATTCTAAATTAAAAACAGAAATGATTATTAACGATAATTCATAAAAGCATAAAGGTATATTTGCATGAATATACTAATATTTGAATTAATAACCTCTTTCCTAATAAACTTAACACAATGGAACTAAAAGAACAAAAAAAGAAGGATACTATCATACTCGGAGTTAAAGGGAGGCTCGATACCACTAATTATGGAGAGCTTGAAAAGAGACTTACCGAGTTATTCGATAATAATGAAAAAAATATTCTTCTGAACTTCCATGAGCTTGATTATGTCAGCAGTGCAGGGTTACGGGTACTGTTGTTATTCCTGAAAAGAGCTAAAGCAGAAAACGGGAGCCTGGCAATCTGTGATCTCAAGAAAAACATTGAAGATATTTTTAAAATATCGGGTTTTAATACCTTGTTTGAAATATATGATTCTCAAAATGATGTTTTGGGGGAGTGATAATAATAACGTTTATTAAGTTCGAGTAAATGGTCCAGTATATATGCTTTACCGATCCCTCATCAGAGGGAATGGATAAAAAGTTAAAAGAATTATCCCGGTGTCCCGGCACATGCTTCTTTATTGACATTATCAACTCAACCGACATTAAGTACAAAACAAATGTTAGGGACTGGGGAAGGAAACTTAACAATACCTTTAATTTCATCTCCTTCCTTAACGACTTTCCTGACAATGTTGTTAAAGGAATCGGGGATGAGTTGATGATTTATATTCCAGATGAAGATTTAAAAAATAAAACAACATATACTAATTATTTTGCTCTACTTAATGAGATATTTGCTACGCTGGATAACATTAAAAATTATCCACTCGAAGATGTATTCCTGCATTGTAAGGTTTCGATACACTATTGTACAGAAGTATACAATATTTCCTTTTTCAAAGGAGTTAACGACTATTACGGGCAGGATATTGATTTAACTGCAAGGCTAATGTCGAAAGCCAAAAAAAACAGAATCGTTCTTAGTGAGAAGTTCTTTGCAAAAGTCAAAAGCGATGTTGATGACCTGGGGCTTCGGCTTGAAGAAACAGCTCTTAGAAACATCTCTCCAAAATACATCGAAGATTTCAAGGGTGTTCCCTACCCCACCGAATTCAGGGTTCTGGATGTATGATATTATTTCTTAATTGGTTATTGGTTATTTCTAATTGGTTATTGGATATTTCTCATTAAATATTGATTATTTCTCATTAAATATTCCTGTAGTTAATCCGCACTTCAAAGTGTCTGCCTTAGGCAGCGGATGTGAAGGTCAATCCAAGATAGAGAATCCTGACAGATTATTTTCTATAAACATTAGATGCTTTCGGCATCTGGTTTATTCTATAATTATTTTTCTGGATTTATGAACAAAGGAATTATTGAAACAGATTATAGAACAGAGGAACCCTGACATACGTCAGGGCAGGCGCCGGATTGTTGATTTTCGAAGTGTTCTCAGATATTAAATCCTTTGTTCCTCTGTTCTACTTCATAAAATTCTCCGTTCTATTTTTTAAATCTTTAAGGAATGTAAGGTTAGCATTTCTTACAGGCGTGACGAAGTAAGTGCCCGGCCAACTATGAATGTCTATACGAATACTACCCGGACCTCTTAATAGCAAGCGCGCATGTAAGCAACTGCGCCGCAAGAGGCGAGAACAGCCGCTACGGCTCAGGTACATGGGCGACTTGCTGCAGAATTAATTATTATTAAACATGCATTGGAATGTTAATCTGCACAATGCATTAGCTTTAGTACTGTGTCGTCGGGCCTGAAAGGTCGTTAGCATTACATCATGTCATAGTAAAAGAATCGGCAAAAAAAGGACTCAATTCCAAA
>CBDUSM010000089.1:0-5906 GCA_965369825.1 uncultured Bacteroidales bacterium | reverse complement strand
TTATAATCAGCAGGCTTTCTCAGATGAGCAGCGCAAGAAATTGTTTGAGCTTCGTCATGAATTAACATTGGCTTATATTGAAAAATTTTTCCGGGAACAAAAGATCAGTATATTTAGAAATATAGCAGAAGCACTTCAGATCACAGATAAAAAAACAAACTATAATCTACTCGATGAGATCACCGTTGGATCGTTGATGGATGGGTAAATTCTTCATTGCCTTCGTCACTGCAGAGGGCCAACTACATAAAAAAAACGGGTGTTAAAACTGATAACTGATTTTTTTACTCCATATTCCTGGCTCGCTCTCTTAACACAAACTTTTGCGTTTTGCCAGTTGATGTTTTCGGCAGGCGACCAAAAATGATGGTTTTCGGTGCTTTGAAGTGGGCAATTTCCGACCGAATAAAATCAATTAGTTCCTGTTGCGATACTTCCATTCCATCTTTTAATGTGACGAAAGCGTAGGGTATTTCGCCCCATTTTTCATCGGGTTTGGCCACAACCGCCGCATCCATAACCGCCGGATGCTTAAATATGGTGCTCTCAATCTCGATGCTGGAAATATTTTCCCCTCCTGAAATGATAATATCTTTGGAGCGATCTTTTAATTGGATGTAACCATTAGAATGGATAACTGCTAAGTCTCCACTATGAAACCAACCTCCTTTAAAGGCTTTTTCATTTTCGGATGGGTTTTTGAGATACCCTTTCATTGTATTATTACCCCGGAATAATACTTCTCCCATCGTTTTCCCATCAAAAGGTACAGGCTCCAACGTTTCCGGATTAGCCACAATTAAGTCTTCCGATACATGCAAAGCCACCCCCTGCAATGCCTTGATTTCAGCTTGTTCTGCAGTTGGCAATTTATTCCAACTCTCATTCCAGTCGCAAATGGTAGCCGGACCATACGTTTCGGTTAATCCGTAAACATGGGTAATTTCAAATCCATTTTTAGCCATGGTATCGAGCACAGCCGGCGGCGGGGGTGCCCCGGCTATCATACCTTTTATAAGATGCTTTTTCTTTGCTTGTAATTCTTTCGGGGCATTAGCAATTAAACTATGAACAATAGGTGCTCCACAATAATGGGTCACTCCTTCCTTTTCAATTAAGTCATAAATAGTTGCTACTTTCACCTGTTTCAAACAGACACTTTTTGCCCCGACTGCTGCCAAAGCCCATGTAAAACACCAACCATTACAATGAAACATCGGTAAAGTCCATAAATAAACCGGGTGTTTGGGCATTTCCCATGCTATCAAATTTCCGAGAGCGTTCAAATAGGCTCCCCGATGATGAAAGACCACACCCTTGGGATTGCCGGTTGTACCGGAGGTATAATTTAAAGCAATTGCATTCCATTCGTCTGACGGTAATTGCCATTTGAAATTGGGGTCACCCTGTGAAATAAAATCTTCATAATTCATATTGCCTAAGGATTCTCCTGACTCTTCATTTGCATCAACAATATCAATTACCAACGGTTTTTCTTTGACCAGGCTCAGGGCCTTTTTCATTATTGGAGCAGCCAGCGTATCCGTTAACAATATTTTCGTTTGTGCATGATCCATCATAAAAGCAATATTTTTGGCATCAAGCCGGGTATTAATCGCATGGATTACACCGCCTGCCATCGGAATACCGAAATGTGCTTCATAAGTCTCATGCGTATTATACCCCATAATGGAAACAGTATCTCCCTCTCTTATTCCATGCATATGCAAAACCGAAGCCAGGCAACAAGCCCGGTCGTAGACCTCTTTCCATGAATAGCGATTTACACCATAAACTACTGCTGTTTTTTCGGGATATACATAAGCAGCTCTTTTGATAAATGTCAATGGAGATAAAGGGACATAGTTGGCTTGATTTTTATCTAATCCCTGATTGTATTGGTTGCTTTTCATCGCGATAAGAGTTAAAAATAATACCCTATGCCAATGCCAATATTCCAGGTGCCGATCGGTTGTTCATATTCGCCTATATCAGGTGAGCCCGGACCTTCATATTCATCAGTAACGGTGTATGTTGTTTTTGCATAGGTGTAATCTGCCATCAGGCGGATCATCATATTATCTGATGTATTATATCGTATGGCAGCTCCAAAGAGATATCCGAAGCTCACTTTTGTCTGGTAAGTAAAATATTTCCTAAACTCTTCATCTTCATTAGCGAGGTAAATCTGCATTTCAGGAGGAAAAATAAAACTCAGCCCTCCCAAAGCCCTGAGGTCAAAATTCAACCGGTCGAGGGGCAGTGTAAACTGTGGCCCAACCATTACATTTACATGATTCCAAACCCCGGCATCAAAACTAATATATGTATCTTCAGGGATGACAAAGTCAGGATATTGCTCTTTGATTTTGGCTATAATGTCTGTTCTGAGAGAAACCTGATCAACTGAATTATTGGCATAGGTCATGGTGCCACCAATGCCAATATAAGGAAGAAACAAATGAGCGCCATCAAAGCTAAGAAACAAACTCGTTTCAGCATATCCGGCACTCGTGTTTTCTATGTCAGTGCTGGCAAAATCGCCAAAAGGGACAGCCCCACCCATGCTGATTGACATAAAATTTTCATAATGCTGAGAAAAGCCATAACAGGAAAGGACCGTAAATATTATTAGTAAGATCTTTTTCATATAGGTTGTTTTTGAATGCTACAAATATATTAATAAATCAGCTCATATTTTCTTTCGGTTTAACCATTTCAAGGATTCTCTTTTGCTCAAAGGGGCCAATTCAATAGTTTTTACCAGGTTAACAACATAGGTGGCATTTGTTTTTGAATACTCTCTCAAGCTCCATCCAATAGCCTTGTTTATAAAGAATTCTGTTGAACCGGAAAGCTGAGAAATAAATTGTTCCAATAGCGACAGATCTGCATTTTCTTTGTATTTCAATTGAAACAATATACATGTTCGTTGAAGCCATATATTTGTTGAAGCCATCCATTTTGTGGTTTGGGGCTTAATCTGATCCGGATACTGCAAAAAGTACCTGCCAACAACATTAACGGCCAGAAAATCTACCGTATCCCACCATGACTTATGTGTGATCAGGTATTCGTAAAGGCCAATCGCTTTTTTGTCGATTTCTTTCATCATTTTCTCAAGCAACGACATGGCGAAATACTGGTACTCGCGTTCGGGTTGATTCCAGAGCTCTTTCAAAATACTTCCAAGATTATCTTGTGATGGATATCCATTTTTTTCAAAAAATACTTTTTGTAAGATAGCCCGTTCCGGTTTTTTAATCCCGAAATAATCAAACAGATTACGCATGTATTTTTTCATGAGAACTGCATTTCCCGGGTTACGGTTTTCTTCAAAAAGTGTTTGGAGGTCGTTAAGATAGGAGTTATTCATAGCTGTAGAAAATTAGCGGTGTTATCTTTTTATTGTCAGGTAAAAAAATCTGTCAGGCAACTGATCTAAGAACCGGAAAGAAGGCTTTCATGTGGGCAGTCTTAATTAACAAACAAAACCTTTTCACTATCCAGTATCTCATTATTATTATCAATAAGCCGAATAAAATAAGTTCCTTTGGAGGCCGGGCCCGGAGTCCACTGTAACAATCGTTGCCCATCTCCAATCTTCATAGAATCAATAACTTTACCTGAGGTATTATACACCATTATTCTCCCTTGCAGAGTATTCTCCAGCTCAATCGTAAAAGAATCACCGGATGGATTAGGATAAATTTTCATGACCGGAGTCAACTTATTTATCGTTTTTCCTGTACTCACGGTGTGATCCCAAATGGCCAGTGTATAATCTCCTTTTTGAAGATTTTCAACAATTAAATTCCCAACCATCCAATTTCCAAGCTTCGTAAATTCAATAGATGCCCATTCTGCTGCAGGATTGGCACGATAGAGAATAACCAATGAGTCGTTCAAATTTGTGATAAGTGTATTATCAAGGAAACTACTTTTGGTATAAAAAAATTTGCCGGAACCCTGAAAACCATCAGGGAAAACACCATCAATAGACCAATACCGGTAATCGGAAAGCCGTAACCCGTTAACCGGATCCTGAAGCGTATCAGGAGGTGCCCAGTTATGCGTTACCCTCATAAATGCCGAATCCGTAACATTTTCCACCTCAAGGGTAAAGAAAGTATCGTCAAACCCATATTCTCCGGGTTCAGAAATAGTAAGTTCGGTATCAGTTGTAGCATCACAGATTTTATCATTTAGATCAGCCATGACAAGTGCTGGTTCAAAAGGAACCAGAAACGATTGATGGCCTGATGGCCCTGAAAAATGAATTATATCAGTATGGGTTTCCCAGCCTGAACTCATGAATGTAATTTCAACGTTGTTGGAATTGGCATAATAATCACCTCCTTTCCATTTCTGACTTGCATAAACATCTATGAGAAATGATGATCCGGAGGGAGTAACAGAAAAAGAATCAATGGCAAAATGAGGGAAGCCTGGTGAAAACACCCATGCATTAAAAAAATCCGTTACATTAACACCTGTGTAAGATGAAATAAACTCACTAAGATCGTAAGATGACATATAGTTAAAAGCAAATTCATCAAGAAAGCCTTTCGTAGCCGCGAAAAAAAGGCTATCACCAAGATATCCTCTCAGGGTATGTACCACCAGCGCCCCTTTATCGTAAACAGTATTCCCATATGTATATTCCGGTGGAATACCATACAAAGCAAAATATTGGTTATCGCCCAGTGGGGTATGACAATAGTGAAGCACCCATTTATGAAGCGAATTGATGTTTTCCTGGTAGCTTGTTTGCCCGTATATCCCTTCTCTGAACAGTGATTCACAGAATACTGCCCAGCCTTCGTTAATCCACATATCTTCGGCTGAAGCACATGTAACCAGGTCTCCAAACCACATGTGAGAGAGCTCATGCGCATACAGCCACTCGTAGGTTAAATTTCCGTTGATGGTAAAATGAGGGTATGCAATATTCGTAGCATGTTCCATAGCCCCGATGTCAGTGCCAACATAACCAACCCTGGACCAACGATAAGGGCCAAAACGGTTTTCGAAGACAGACAGAATATCTTTTAAATGAATAAAAGAACCAAAAACATTTAAGGAGTCGTTGGGTTTAACATATATTTTAATAGGAATGTCATTCATAATTCCAGCATAGGTATCTTCAACCAACACATAATTACCAACAGCCACTGAAGCGAGGTAGGTGGGAATGGTATTTTCCATCTGCCAGTGAAAGGTTTTAGTGTTATCTCCGTTATTTTCTACATCTACCAGTGTACCACCACATACAGCTGTCATTTCTTCTTCAACCCGCACATAAATATCGTATGCAGCTCTGTCGTGAAAGTCATCAATACACGGGAACCAGGCTTTTCCAAGATTGTGCGGATTGGATACAAACCCCACCCCAAGGTTGAATGCAAATTGTCCTTCAAAATGAAACCCGCCCCAGTTTTCATGAAAAGGGACCCCATGGTAATGAACAGTTGTTTCAATAGTATCTCCAATATTTATTGGATCTGATAAATATATATCCAGTAAAGGATCCCAGTGTGTGAAATTGGAATGAAATTGATTATTGATAAAAACAGAATCAACAGTTAGTTGAAGTAACTCCAGCTGTAATGTATTTATGCCGTTTACTTTTGGTGTTACCAGAATAGTGGTATAGCCGCTGATGGTATTAGAAGAAAGTTCCGGTAAATCAATATGGATATCATAATGAAGGGCATCCAGCGTATCGCTGATTATGTCGCTTTGTGCATAGGAAAGGTTTATTAGAAAAAAGGTGCTTATAAATGAATATGCCAGGATAAATTTAATGTGTGGTTTCATATGGTTCAAGGTTTAAAGTTGAGTCCACTCCGAAAAGTCAATTTCTTGCCACGAACTCAAAGTTTAAGGTTCAAGGTTTCCGATTC
>CBDUSM010000088.1:0-5922 GCA_965369825.1 uncultured Bacteroidales bacterium | reverse complement strand
TTATAGTATTAGTTTTCTTTATTCGTTGTTCATTGCTCAAGCATTAAACAGAAATTTTACCTTTAATATGGGGATGAGGGTTATAATTCACGAGCTCAAAATCATTGTATTTGAAATCAAAAATATCATTCACTTCACGATTTATTTTTAGTTGGGGTAAAGGAAATGGTTCGCGTGTTAACTGCAACTTCACCTGGTCAATATGGTTTAAATAAATATGGGCATCACCCAGTGTATGTATAAATTCATACGCTTTCAATCCTGTTACCTGGGCAATCATCATAGTGAGTAAGGCATATGAAGCGATATTAAATGGGATACCAAGAAAAATATCACAGCTTCTCTGATAAAGCTGGCACGACAACTTACCTTCCGACACATAAAACTGGAACAGAATGTGGCATGGTGGCAAAGCCATCTGATCCAGTTCACCTACGTTCCAGGCACTTACAATATGTCGCCGGGAAGATGGATTTTCTTTAATTGATTGAATGACGTTTCTAATCTGATCAACCGGTCCCCCTTTTGATGATGTCCACGACCTCCACTGATAGCCGTATATGTGCCCCAGATCGCCATTTAGATCAGCCCATTCGTCCCAAATCGTTACCTGGTTATCGTTAAGGTATTTAATATTAGTATCGCCATTAAGAAACCAGAGCAATTCATGAATGATCGACCGGAGGTGCAACTTTTTAGTTGTTAAAAAAGGAAAATCCTTCTCCAGGTTGAATCTCATCTGATATCCAAAAACGCTAATTGTTCCTGTTCCTGTGCGGTCATCTTTTCTAACACCGGTATCAATTACATGCTGCAGAAGATCCAGGTATTGCTTCATAATAATTGTAATTTAAAATCTAACCAAGTATGATCCCAACAAAGGTTGCAGACAAAAGGGAAGCTATGGTACCACCTATGAGAGCCCTAAATCCAAGTTGTGATAACATTCTTTTTTTTCCGGGGGCAAGTGCACCAATACCACCCAATTGAATACCTATGGAACTAAAATTTGCAAATCCGCATAGCATATACGTTGCCATAACAACTGTTTTTTGATCGTGAAATGCACCGGCATCGAGATAATCTTTCATACTAATAAAAGCAATCATTTCATTCAGGATCGTTTTCTCTCCAAGGAGTTGCCCCATAAGTGTCATATCTTCAGTACTAACACCCATTGCCCAGGTAAGAGGCGCGAGTGCATAACCTAAAATGAATTGCAGGCTTAAACTATCATATTGGCCGTTTGTCAGGTTTACTATAAGGTTATTTACTGTAGTCCAGTCACCAATTTTTAAAAAAATATAATTTAGCATTGCTATTAAAGCGATAAAAACAAGCAACATCGCGGCTACATTAGCAGCTAATCTTAACCCTTGTATTGTACCATTCGAAAGGGCTTCAAGGAAATTAGATCCGATTTTATCTTTTGATACCTTAATTTCACTTTCAATAGGTTCGGTTTGTGGAACAAGCATTTTTGCTGCAACTACGGCACCAGGTGCAGCCATAACAGAAGCACTAATAAGGTGTTTGGCAAAAAGCATCTGTTCATGGGGGTCAGTTCCTCCCAACAAACCAATATAAATTGCAAGGACCCCGCCAGCAATAGTTGCCATGCCTCCTACCATAACCAGCATTATTTCAGACCTGTTCATATTGGGAAGGTATTCTTTGATAAGCAAAGGGGCTTCAGTTTGTCCGACAAAAATATTGCCACTTACGGAAAGGCTTTCCGCTCCGGATATCTTCAAAACTTTAGTCAGAAACAAAGCCAGAACGGAAACAACTTTTTGGATAATCCCATAGTAAAACAAAATACTTGTCAATGCCGAAAAGAAAATAATCGTAGGAAGTATCTGGAAGGCAAAATTAATAAGAGAATCTTCAACATTTCCGGTGATAAATGATTCAAACAGGAAATTACCTCCTATTTTTGAGAAGTCCAGAATTTTAATAAATGCCCTTCCAAGGAACTCAAAGACAGACTGCACAAAAGAAACTTTTAATACAGCAAATGCAATAACAACCTGGGTCAATAAACCAAAACCAACCAAACGCCAGGATATAGCCTTGCGATTCGTGCTAAAAAGAAATGCAAGGCCTAAAATAACAATTAAACCAAACAGTCCCCTGAGCAATGATATAAAATTATATTCCATCCCGTTCTCCATCTGAGTCCGGATCTGTTCTCCTTCAATAATAGCTTCTTGTGCTTCATGCAAAGGGGCGCTCAAGGAGTCCTGTATGCCGGATAAAGCCGTTAACGAATCAGTAAGGATTTCGGCCTGAAGTTGGTTCTGTCCGGCAGCTACGATTGATTGGGATAAAAAAATTCCCAGGATTAGTGCAATCAAAAAAAGTCTCTTCTTCATAATTAACTTATCTCTTCGGTTCGTCTTTTTATTTCGTCACGGATTAATGAAGCTTTCTCATATTCTTCACGTAATACAGCCTCCTGGAGCAAATCGTTCAATTCATCTTGCGAATACCCAGTGAAATCATTTTCATCGTAAATGTCGGTTGGTATAGGTTGTTTTTCTGTTTCTGTTTCTGTTTTATCTTCATCCAAAACAAAGCTATTTTCCTTAATAATATTTTCATAGGTATATATCGGGCAAGGCAACCTTACAGCCAATGCTAGTGCGTCAGAAGGGCGTGAATCCAATTTTATGGTATTTCCATCGTGCTCACAAACCAGCAAAGCGTAAAAAACACCTTCTGAAAACCTGGTAATTATTATCTCCTGAATATTGACATTAAACTTCAAGGCAAAATTTTTGAACAAATCATGAGTCATGGGCCTGGATGTTTTCATTTTCTCAAGTACCATAGCAATGGCTTGTGCTTCAGCACCCCCAATAACAATTGGAAGTCTTCGTTTCCCTCCTGCTTCCTTCAAAATCACAGCATATGAACCTGCCCGGGATTGACTAGAGGTCACTCCTGCTACTATCAATCTAATTTTCTTCATCATGATAAGGTGCTGCGCAATTAATAATCATTCGAACGGATAAAAGTATTACTTTTTTTTTATTAGTGGTAAAAATAGCATATTTTAACTTATGGACACGCAACACTTGCTAATGATGAAGCAAGAGCAATGGCAGGATACGAAATATTTCCTCTTAACGGACTTATAACTTCTTCAAAGCAAGAGAGAAAATTTTTAGCGTACAATAGCAACCAGTGTTGGGTTAATGAGCAGATCCCAGATCAAGTCCAGTATCTCTTTGAATTTTACACGCAACCCTTTTCAAAATTCAACCCCATAAGAGTTAATAAGTACATTTTTGTGAATAAAATCCTTGTTGGATTTTGCAAATACTTTTTTACTTTTGCATCTCATTGTTTTTTCATTAACAAACAAAAATTTTATACTATGAAACGATTATTATCTCTTTTTGCAGCATTGCTACTACCGGGATTTCTTTTTGCCAGTGAGGCTGATTTACCAATCCCCAGCATGAACGACAGTTTTTTTCCATCGATTGGAATGCATGGTGGAACACTATTAACTTACGGTTTTATCATCATTGTTATTGGTATGCTCTTTGGGATTATTCAATTTGCCAGTATTAAAAAAATACCCGTACATAAAGCCATGTTGGATGTTTCAGACATCATTTACCAAACGTGTAAAACTTATCTGTTTCAGCAAGGAAAATTCCTGGCCATATTATTTTTAATTATTGCTGTAATCATTTCATATTATTTTCTGGGGCTAGCCCATCTCCCGGTACCAAAAGTGGCTCTTATCTTATTTTGGACCTTAATTGGCATCCTTGGATCATATAGTGTTGCATGGTTTGGCATCAGGATCAACACATTGGCCAACAGCAGGACAGCTTTTGCAGCCTTAAAGAAAAAACCCTTCCATGTTATGTCCATACCATTACAGTCAGGTATGAGTGTTGGGTTATTGCTTGTATGTGTTGAGTTATTAATGATGCTTATTATCCTTCTTTATGTGGATGGTGAAAGCGCGGGTGCTTGTTTTATAGGCTTTGCTATTGGTGAGTCGTTGGCTGCAAGTGCCTTAAGGGTAGCCGGTGGTATTTTTACCAAAATTGCCGACATTGGTGCAGACCTGATGAAAATTGTTTTTAAGTTACCTGAAGATGACCCTCGAAACCCTGGTGTTATAGCCGACTGTGTTGGTGATAATGCAGGTGACAGCGTTGGCCCTACAGCTGATGGTTTTGAAACTTATGGGGTTACAGGAGTTGCTTTGATTGCATTTATTGTGCTATCCATAAACTTCAATTCACTGGGAATCTTCCCTACCGAGGCGGCAGCTTTAACATTTCAAAGCACACTCATTGTTTGGATATTCACAATGCGGATACTTATGATCGTTACATCTCTTCTTTCTTATTATATAAATTATGCGATCTCAAAAGCCAGATTTGCCAATAAGGATTTTTTCGACTTTGAAACACCTTTATCCAATCTTGTGTGGATTACCTCAATCACTTCAATTATTGTTACGTTTCTTATTAGTTATTTGCTTATTGGCACAATCGACATTGCCGGCACGCTCATCACAGGGCTTTGGTGGAAATTATCTTTGATCATCAGTTGTGGCACACTCGCTGCAGCACTTATTCCGGAACTCACGAAAGCATTTACCAGTTCCAAATCAAGACATGTGAAAGAAATTGTTACCGCCTCGCGAGAAGGTGGTGCTTCGCTAACAATTCTGGCAGGGATGGTTGCCGGTAATTTCGGTGCCTTCTGGAAAGGCATGGTTATGGCCGGCCTTATGGTTATTGCCTATTACGTGAGTACTCTCGGGTTAGGGGAATTTATGATTTACCCTTCTATCTTTGCCTTTGGATTGGTTGCCTTTGGATTTCTTGGCATGGGCCCTGTTACCATTGCGGTTGACAGTTACGGCCCGGTAACCGACAACGCCCAGTCTGTGTTCGAATTATCACAAATTAAAAAGATTCCAGGAATAAAAAAAGAGATTAAAAAAGAGTTTGGGTTTGAACCAAATTTCAAAACAGGGAAGCATAACCTTGAAGCTAATGACTCAGCCGGGAATACGTTTAAAGCCACGGCCAAACCAGTGCTAATTGGCACTGCGGTTATTGGAGCCACAACCATGGTTTTCTCAATTATTTTACTGCTCTCCAAGGCTGGTTTACTTCATATCGAACTTACCGATCCACAGCTAATTTTGGGATTTATCACAGGTGGGGCTGTAGTTTTCTGGTTCACCGGAGCTTCCATTCAAGCTGTGTCAACCGGAGCATACCGGGCTGTGGAATTTATTAAGAAACATATTAACCTTGATAAAAAAGTGGCTGATGTTGAAGCCACAAAAGATGTTGTAAGGATCTGTACACAATATGCCCAAAAAGGGATGTGGAATATCTTTGCTGTTATCTTTTCATTAACCCTGGCTTTCGCTTTTCTTGATCCCAATTTCTTTGTTTCTTATCTTATTTCCGTTGCTGTATTTGGCCTGTTTCAGGCTATTTACATGGCTGATGCCGGTGGGGCATGGGATAATGCAAAGAAAGTAGTTGAAGTTGACCTCAAAGAGAGTGGCACACCCCTTCATGAAGCCACTGTTATTGGCGATACCGTTGGAGATCCATACAAAGATACTTCTTCTGTTTCGTTGAACCCGATCATCAAATTCTCAACCCTTTTTGGTTTACTTGCAGCAGAAATTTCTATTGTAATGATTCTCAATGGGCACCAAAGCTTAGCCAGGTGGATTGGTTTGGGATGTCTGCTTTTTGGACTGGTCTTTATATATCGGTCGTTCTATGGGATGAGGATTAAAAGCACAAAAAAGAAACCTAAATCCTTAATTAAAAAAATAATCTGGTTCTTAGAAGGTTAATTATTTGAATAAAGTGAGGTGTCATCCCCCTATTGAGGGATGACATCCTTTTTTTTTAAAAA
>CBDUSM010000087.1:0-5923 GCA_965369825.1 uncultured Bacteroidales bacterium | reverse complement strand
CCAGTTTCACATGTCCATCCGGAATTTCGTGTAGACTGCGCAAGTCAATAATAATACCAAATTTCCCTGGTCCTTTCAGGTCAAACTCTACCGGTTCCTTTGTCAGGTTGCTTGCATAAACCAGGTAATCCGTTTCGCGTTCTACTGCCCGTACTTCAACTCCGGTAATAAGCTTATCGTTCTTATCAATACCTACAACCGGCCGTTTCAATTCAAGTTTTTTAGCCAGTAGGGAAAATAGAATGTGGTAATCCTTTGTTTTTAACGGTGCTGCAAGGTAATAGAGATTGCCGTTTCCGATTTGTGCAAGCACAATAGCGGCTTTCCCATCGTCAAACATGGCGAGCACCTGGTGAGAGCCCGGATCGATAGATTGCACCAGCCCATCCGAAAACAATGTTAGCGGTGGGGTATTGTTTTCGAAAATATCCCTGTTAAGTGTTGTTATTTTTTTCCTGACCTCCCCGTAAACGATTTTTTGTGAAAAACTCTGGTCATAGTTTTGCACTTTTTCTCCTTCACCAAGAACAGGCGGAAGTGTTACATCGGTTATATTGATATCAAGCTCTGATATTCTGTTATGTTCCCGTGCGTATTGATCAAAAATAAACGATTCGGGAATAATAACCGCAGTGCCGCCTTTTTTAATATAATTTATAATGGCAGTAACAACCTCAGGTTTGATATATTTAACAGCCGGGACGATAAGGAGCTTGAATTTTGCAAGTTTTCCTGACAGGATCTGCTTTTCACTCACGAACCCGGTCCTGCAGCCAAGGAAACGGGAGCCTTCCCAGGTGGAATAAACCGCATCTATATAAGGAGTGCGACCAGCCTGTACAAGGTGGGGAGGTACTTGTACTATGCTCGTTTTTGAATAAAGGATTGCCACTTCCGGTTCAGGTTGTGTTAATTCAGCAATTTCCGAACTCAATCGTCTTACATCCAGACCTATTCGTAGTACTTCGTTTATATCTGATAATGATATGATTTTACTATGAGGCAGGGATGACTGGTTCATTTGCAGATATTCCCGGCTGGGAGCGCTTGCCCACCACCATTTTGAAATATCGGATTTACCGTGTAGGAATTGTAGTAAAATACCATGTGTGCCTCCGCCCATCTCGGGATCAACCATAACTTTTTTCTTTTCGCTAAGGCTAAATAACAGATCGGAGAATATTGGTGATCTGCCGGATTCATTCAGGATAACATCATCCACTTCATTAATTATCATTTCCTCGTCTATTCCGGAAATACTGTTGGATGAACTTAGCATAGACGATGTGCCACCGGCGCAGATCGGAGTATCAGGATCGAATTTACGCATTTCATTTTTCACCCATTTCAGGTAATCTGTAAAGCGCCTCGTATTGAAACATGCCCAGTCGTACCATGCTGCGCGGTTTACATCATCAACGGGGCGTGCATTATGGGTTGCAGGCGCCTTGATTTGAGAAAAGGATTGATACCTGGTATTCCAGAGTTGATTGAGTACAGATATTTTTTTATATTTTATTTTAAGCCGGTCACGGAACATTTGCTGGCTTTTTTCGCAATAACAGATGTATTGCAATTCATAAGCCATGATATTGTAAAGCAGGTTCGGATTTTTCTTCCATTCGGAATGATGTTTTTTCATAAAATCCAACACAGCCTGGCGGATATGAGGACTTTCCAGGCAGATAACAACATCCTCTTTTTTACCTCCCATTGCCCATCTGTCTTTTATGAGGTGACCGCACCAGCCGTCCCAGCCAACACGGTGAGTGCCGGAGTATTTATGAAAAGCTTCATATACAGGGGAACTCTCAATGTTATATCTTGAGCCGCCTCCTACGGTGTAGCTTTCCAGCCTGTGGTTAAAAGGGGCGAAATAATCCATTAACGGCCCGTTATTAATTTGGAGCATGGAAAAAACGAGAACCGGTTTTCCTTCCTCATCCCTGTAAAAACCATCCACAGGTTTCAAATTATTAAATGGTGGGTAAGGAGGAACAAAAAATGTTTGAGATGTAGTTTCGTCTTCCGGGGCAAGTATTGGAATGTTGCTTTTTTGTGTTGATAAAACAACTTCAATTTCATCGGCTGCATCGGAGCAGGAGGCAATAACATATTCCAGTATCTTTTTTTCCTCTTCTTCACTCTGGAACCACACCAGTTTGCTCCGGATACCGAGCCCAATATTTGCAGTAATAAGCGGGATGCGCTGATATAAAGTTTGATAACCCTGTAATTCAGCAATTTCGACTTCCTTTTCAAGTTTTTGAACTGCTTCTTTTGCCAGTTCTCTCAGTTGTATTATCTCAGAGCCTGGTTTTATTTTTTCCAACGGTCCTGCCAGAGTGGGATAAACATAACGATTATCGATAACGATACGACAATCGCGCGGATCAATACGAGATGCCGTTTTTGCACTTTCTTCACCTGTAACCAGACGGATATTGTCGATATACAATGCATGATCTACAGAGCCGAAGGAAAGACGAAATTTACGGATTTTATCCAGTGCCAGCGGTCGGTCGCCTTCTTCAACCATTGCTTTTTGAAGAAGAAACTCAAAATGATTCCAGCCGGTATTCAGAAAAACTTTCTGCCAGTTATAACTCTGTCCAAAAAATTCCACTTGTTCATCTGTGCCGGGTTCATCACATATTTGAATGTAGCCGTAATAAAGTTCGGAGGAGGGATTATAGATATCGAATTTCAGGTAATCGTAACTACTCCAGTCTTTAGGTAGTTTTTCACTCTCCAGCCACAGGGGCTGTCCATCGGAAGACTTTAATTCAAGACAGCTTTTCCCGTGTGCAGGAAATTCCTTTGACAGCGAAATTGGTCCGTTCCAGGTGGTAAGTGCCGATTGGCTTTCAAAATCATCAAGAATTAATACATCTTTTAAATTTTCGGAAACCGTTGAATTACCTGGTTGTGTTTCATTACAGGCATAGAATGCAAGTAATAACAATAAAAATGGGCTGAATAAATTGCAAATTTTCATAATCAATTTAGTTTATATCAGTCACTTTAAACTTCTGCATTCTTCCCAATTTTTTATACTGAGCGCAGTCGAAGTATAGTTCATTTTAACTTTAAAAAAAAAGGTACGCCTCAGTAGACTTACCCTTTTTTTCCTTAATTATTAATCTAAAAACCAAATAGAAAAGCTATTTTCCGGCACTAACCCAGGTTGTATCCATGGATTCTACCGTACCGGGATGTTCATGAGGAGCAGCAGGGTTAGCATCCCACCATATCTTAACCAGTCTGCCATCAGTTCCGCCAATTTGTTCCAGGGCTTTAGCATAACTATCGCTATTAACTGTTTGTTCACTGTTAGGCCATGGCATTCTCCTAGGAGATACTCCCATAAGATTGTCCCCATCAGTACCTACAAGAACTCTCGGGTAACCTGTTCTTCTCCAATCTGCCCATCCCTGATATTCCAGAGGAAATATTGCAATCATTTTTTGATTCATTATTTGTTCCAGTTGTTGTTCCTGGGTGCCTGATAAAGTATAAGCCGCAGAAGCTTTGAAGGCATCAATTTCGGCTTGTGTCATCTCTTTATGGTTAAAAAAGATATTAGCATCATCTTCGGTCCAGTCATTATCAAATAAAGAATAATAAAGATATAGAACATTGGACATTTGGGGCTTACTGGTTTCGTAAAACTCCGCTGCCCATTCTATAGCTTTATCAATACCAAGCTGATAATAATGGTTAGCATCTGCTGATGTGCCTTTTATTCCAAACAGGGCAGCTTCAGCAAGGGAAAAATAAACCTCGGAACACTTAATAATAGGTCTTTCAATTTCAGGCGACCACCAAAAGGGAGTCCACCTTGAGCAGGCCTCAGCACCGTACGGATATTTTTCTTCTACCGGCACTTTACCAAGAACAGGGTGACCGCGGTAGCCAAAATAATCAAGTCCCGGAGTAGTTCCTGGAAATTCAGCTTTGGCTGTATCGAAAAAAACCTTGGTACGCGGATCATTATTATCATTCAAAAGATCAATTATTGTTTTACCGGGATAATGTGATGTGTGTGGGTATCCTCTGTCAGATAATGAGTTATACAACCCGTTCCGATTTTCCTGATAATCTGTAACGCTAAAGCCATAGGCATCATCATCCCTGGTTGTAATTAAATTTGCCTCCGTAAGATCACTCATATTGGCTGTGGCTAATGCTGCATCAGCATAACGGACACGCAAAGCTAACCTGAGCCTGAGAGAATTAGCCAGTTTTGCCCATTTAGCAACATCACCCCCGTACATAAGATCGGCAGAACCATAGCTTTCCTTGCTGTTATCAAGTTCGGCAGCTGCTTCTTTCAGTTCTTTAAAGAGGTCTTCGTAAATACTTTTCTGACTATCATATTTTGGATTGAAAACTGCCTGATCCTGAGATAAACAGGATTCAGAATAGGGGATATCGCCATAGGTGTCTGTCACCTTTGAAAAGACCCAGGCTTTCATTATTCTTGCTATAGCTTTCTTATTAACAAGATCAGGGGCAGTTTCAGAATCCATCTGGGTCAGCCTTATAATTTCTGATAAATTATTAAGATATGACCTATAAGCAGAATTCCATACACCCGGTGAATCGCCATATGCGAAAGGGCGGTTAGCGTTTGATACAGACATGCCGCAATAATTACCGATTGTTCCATGTCCGTTTGAACCAAAAATAACAGAGTTTCTCTGAACTAGTGTTAACATCAGATCAATATTTACCAAATCCTCTGTCACCAGGTTATTTGGCGTATTAAGCTCTTCAAAATTATCTGTACATGCATTGTTCATTAGCAACAGTGCCAATGAAATTACAGTAAAAATTTTTATTTTCATATATATTTTCATTTTTCTTAGTTTTTAAAAAATTAAAAAGTAAGCTTAACATTCAAGCCGTAAGTTCGGGTAGTAGGCATGGACATTGTTTCAATACCTTGTGCCCCGGCTGAAGTATTCGGAGCTGATTCAGGTGAAATACCCATATCCTGCATATGTTCCTCGATGTAAAATAAATTCCTGCCAACGACTGAAACCTGTATGCCGGTTAACGGAGTTTTGTCAAGGATAGACGGTTGAAAGGTATATGATAACATTACCTCTCTTAACATTATATAGCTTGCATCCAGAATAAAATCTTCCGTAGGACCACCCCATGCTCTGGCAGCCCAGTAAGTCTGACCGTCAACAGCAAGGGTGTTTTCTTCATAACCTGTAACATTACCTTCAGCATCTAAAATTTCAACCACACCGTCTAAAATACCTACATAAGGTAACTGGTTTCCGGCATCATCCATATCCTGTGGCCTTCTGCCTTCTTCAGTAAATTTACCTGTTCCTTTGGCGCACATCTGGTATTTAGTTGAAGATGAAAGCTCGCCTCCCTGAACAAAATCAACCAGGTCGCTGGCAGAGATACCTTTAAATGAAAAAGTATTGTTTACACCACCGATCCAGTCGGGAGTTATATTTCCAAGAACACTCTTTTCACTCTCTCTCGCGTATGCACCGGATGCTTCTACAATTCTCCTGCCGTCCGGACTTTTCTTGAACGCGTATCCGATTATGTCTCCATAAGGCTGACCGGGTCTTGCTTCAATATCATTAGGATAGTTATCAGTCAGCATGTAAGTTTCAATACCAGGGGCAAGTTCAATTACCATAGATTTGTTTTTAGAGTAGTTGAAGGTTACATCCCAACGGAAACCACTGCCTGTACGTACCGGGTTGGCATTCAGGAATATTTCAAGTCCCTTGTTCTCAATTTCCCCGGCATTAATCACAACACTTGAATAGCCGCTGGCATTTGCAATGGATACAGGAATGATCTGGTTTGTTGTTGTTCCATTGTAGTATGTTGCATCCAGTCCAATCCTGTTTTGGAAAAGCCTTATATCAGCGCCAATTTCCCA
>CBDUSM010000086.1:0-5973 GCA_965369825.1 uncultured Bacteroidales bacterium | reverse complement strand
GTAATTGCCAGGATCATTCCGGTTAATAATATCCAATGAGGGAATACCCCATAAATTAAAAGGGATAAAACTATTGTAACTACCGGCGCCCCGGCGTTAATTGCCGGACTGACGATAATTGCTTTTCCGTATCGAAAAGCATAAACCAAACATAATGCCCCGGTGGAACTTAATAAATGAATTCCGGCTGCTAAATAAGGCCCCTTAAAACCCCAATATATATTTTCAGAAAAATCGGTCATTAAAAGTGCCAAAGGGATTAGTATTATTCCTGTCACCATCATATAGAAAAAAATACTTTCGGCTTTCATATGATTATTAGCGATCTTTATAAAACAAGCCTGAATGCCCCATGCCAGAAAAACCAATAGGGCCAGAAGAATCCAGAGAGATCCAAATGTCTGACTATTTTCGGGTGGCTGATAGGATAAGAACAGTATAGCTACTGATGCTAATATGATGCCGATCCAGGCCCTGAATGAAGCCCTCTCTTTTAATAACCAAAACGAAAGCAGGATTGTAACCAAAGGTGATAGAGAAATAAAAGGAAAAACAAGATAAGCCGGTCCGGTTCTCAGAGCCTGAAAAAGTATCAATTGTCCGGCTGCCCCCAGAAACCCAATCAAAGAACCATATAATATTGCTTTTCTGTTTGTATCAAGTTTCCATTTTATGTTCCATAAGGCGTATATGGCTGGAAATATCATGGTTAATGCCCATACAGTATACCCCAATGTGGCAGGGAATCCTGCCTTTTCCGTTACCTCAATCAATGCACCCCATGTTCCCCAGAATATAATCGTAACAGATGCATAAGTTATCCAGGGTTTAGGCTTCATAATTAATATCTGAATTTCATTTTTATATTCCTGTTCTTAACTATAAAAAAATAATACGCAAGATAAATAATTAAATAATATATTTGTTTCGAAAGTAAAAAAAAGATTAATTGTTAAATATCGAAATGAATTATCTTATTTAATTATTTTTTATAACTTTATAAAAGAATAAAAAATGATAAAAACAAAGATCATATTACCCGTATTAACTGTAATATTTGCTATAATGAAAACTTTTACAGCCATCTTAATACTTATAATTATTTCATTTCCTCTAATCGAAGCTCAGGAAATACAAAAATCTCAAATCTGTTTGAATAATTATTTTCCTCCTCCCGAGTCCTCTGGTGGATGGAGAAAAAATACGGATCCAGCATTTATCAACTCTCTGGGTATCGATCCGCAAAAGCTAAAAGAATTTGGAGAATGGAATGTAAAGAATAACTGGGATGGCAGATCATTAATGCCAAAAAGCTGTATTGTAATAAAAAACGGATGGATCATTGGTGAGTGGTATGCTGATAAAGATGGGAGAGAAAATTCTGTTGAAGAAGGGAAAAACAAAAAAGCCCGTTTAGCATCCAATGGAAAATCTATTTCGATGGCTCTGTTTGGAATTACTGTTAAAGAAAGTGGTAATGGTATTATTCCGGATGATCTTTCATTAAAAAGTAAGGTGTATGATAAACGCTGGTTACCGGAAGGATTTCCCCTATCTAACTCCAGAAAGGATCAAATATATTTTGATCAGATTTTCAGACATACATCAGGATTAATGCCTGAAAGTGCCGGAGAAGAACGGGGTGGAGAAAAAAACACAATAGCTTTTATAGTGGGAAAACATCCTGAACATTCAGAATCAGCAAATTTATATTTTAATCCCGGTTGTCCTGATGAATATTTCCCGAAATCCACATATTCCAGTGTTGGATTTAGTCATTTTACACTGATATTTAAAAACCTGTATGGGATACCTGCATATCAGGTTCTGGAGAAAAAATTATTTAATCCTGTTGGAATTAAGGATGTAGGATATTATCCATACCTTCAACAGGATTATTCAGAATGGCTGAATGAGAATATCAGATGGGTCACTCACGGAGGGCTGTTTCTTACACCGAGAGATTATGCACGTTTTGCTTATTTCTTAATGCATGATGGAAAATGGGGCAACAAACAACTAACTAAAAAAGGCTGGATGGAACATTTCCGAACAACAGCCGAATACCCTAATATTTGTGGAAACGTAGAAGGAACCTGGACAAGTGGTAAAACCAAACAGGTTGGAAATAAGGGATATTTCCCGGAATATCCGGATGATATGTTTCGAATAGCTGGTTCAGGGTTAAATATGGCCTACATTATTCCATCGTTAGATTTAATTTTAATCAGAACAAGCCAAATATATCCGAATAGTATTTGGGATACAAGGGAAAAGGAATTTTTACACAGCATTTTTAGTGCTATCAAAGATAATAAAACTAATATAACAGTGGAAAAAGCAGAAAGTCTGCATAATGCTTTACCCGGACAAGTGATTGCAGATCCGGATAATCCATCATGGCTGGTTTATAATAAAGATGAGAATAAAGACGGATTGTTTGATCCATTTTTCCTTTGCGGAGCCGGTGATCCGGAAGGATTTCTGTATCGCGGAAAACGAAAAGCTGACGGAACCAGAGATGGAGACCAAATGAAGCTGATTAAGAAGTTAAAGGAAAATGGAGGCAATAGTATCTATTTGATGGCTGTCAGAACTCATGGCGGAGATGGGTGGAAAAGTAAAAGAGACAATTCTGATATATATCCTGACGATAAACATAATCCCTGGATTGATCAGGAGCCAAAAAATGGATTAGATAAAAAAATCCTCGATCAGTGGGAAGTATGGTTTAAGGAAATGGATAAGAATGGTTTAATAATTTATTTTTTTATTTATGATGATGCAATTAATGTTTCAGATCAGTTTGGCTGGTCTATTAAACCTAATGGTGAATTAGATCCGGATGAAAAAAAATTCATTCAAACTTTAATTAACAGGTTTAAACATCACAAGCATCTTATCTGGTGTATTATGGAAGAAGCTCAGGAAATTGGTGAGAATTGGCAATTGCACACTTCTAAAATTGCAGAAGCTATAAGTGAGGTTGATGATTACAATCATGTAATAGCAAGTCATCAACTCGGGGGGAATATATTTTATCATGCCAATGATCCAAATATTGGTCAATTTGCCATTCAAACAAATAGCGATGAGGTAAGTACTGTTGAAGACCTGCACCAATGGATGCTGAAAGCATGGGAGAATTCAAATGGACAATATAATTTGAACATGTCAGAAGACTACGTTCATGGAAATATTTCATGTCCAAACCAGGATCGTGAAGAAATCCGGAAAAGGAACTGGGCAGCTGCAATGGCAGGTGCTTATGTTATGGTATTGGGTATGGAAATAGATAATACGCCGGAAAAGTGGTTACATGATTGCAGAATATTACAAACATTTTTTGAATCAACTAATTTCAATCAGATGCATCCCAACGATTCGCTTGCTTTTAGCGAAACAAACTATGTATTAGCTGCAGAAGATTACGATTATATTTTATATTCCTCCGATTCTAAAAACAATCTCGGGTTGAAGCATCTTACTAAAGGTACATATTCATTTACCTGGTTAGATTGTGTAAATGGCACTAAAAAGCATACTCAAAATACAGATATTCAGGAGGGTAATTTCACCTGGGAAAAACCTCCGGACTTTGGTAAAGAAGTTGCCTTATATATTCGAAGAGAGGATAAACGACCAGAAGTATTAACAGTTATGCCGGCTGACAAGCAAGACTCCGTGAAAGAAAAAGTGATGAATGTTGCCCCAACAGCTACTAATAGCAGCATTCAGGTTAATATGAATACAAAAACCTATATTCAGTTGAAATATGATGATCCTGATGGCGGTCCGGGACCATATGCTATAGAAATTATATCTCAGCCAAAACATGGGACTTTATCCGGTGCTGGTAATGATAATTATTATATGCCTGATAAAGATTATGTTGGAAAAGACCAGTTTTCCTGGAAAGTAAATGATGGAAAAGATGATTCTGTTGTTGCCAGAATAATTTTAACTATTAAATAGTAATAGCCATTAAAATAGTCAAAAGTCGAAAAGTGACAAAGTCGAAGAGGTCACAGCTTTCATTTCCTTACGAACGTTCTATTTTTATTTTTTTGTTAAAATCTTATAAAATATGTAATTTCAACAAAATATTCTAATTATTATGAGTAATCCAAATCAAAAATCCTTCAGAAAGAATACATGCAGAACATTTAGCATTCTACTCGTTCTTTTTTTATTCGGTTCACAAACTTTCTCACAGAACCAAACAATCCCCGGAAAAGTGATCACCCCCTATCCTACCATTATTAACCTTGCTGTTGAATGGAATATTCAGGGAGATGACAATCAAAATGGCGTGGTAACGGTACAATTCCGTGAAAAAGGCAAAACCGAATGGAAGCAGGGAATGCCATTGCGCCGGGTACCCGCCGGGGAGAGAATGCCATTGCCACGGCTACCCTCTGTGAAGCTTGAGAAATTCACATGGAAAAACAAACACTCGGGTAGTATTTTTGATCTTAAACCTGATACTGAGTATGAAATTAAACTTCAACTGACAGATCCTGACGGAGGATCGGCAGGGAAAATCGTTGCAGCACGTACCCGGCCGGTGCCAATAATTGAAAAAGGAGCAGAGATCATTGAGTTGGAGCCAGGCGTTTATGATACGCTCTTTACAAAAAGCGGTACTATAGATAAGCCGGTAGTTTACCGGTGCAGCAAAGGAAAGGCTGCTTTCCGGTTCATTGATCTCAGGAATAAAAAATGGGTATTTATCGAAGGACTTACCATAAATAACAAAGAGGATAAAAGCATTGGTATATGTTTGAATGGTGCGGAAAATTGTGTTGTCCGTTATTGCACGGTTAATGCCGTCTACGGTATTGTCGCTCACTGGCCGGGCGCAACAAATTGTTATATCAGTGATAATATTATAACGGGTATTTCTGAATGGACCAGAGAGGCCATGGGAGCTCACGGCAAAAACATCGGAGAAGGCATAGAAATGACCGGACCCGGAAATGTGATCTGTTATAACAGGGTTACAGGATTCCGCGATTGTATCTCAACAATGGAGGATCAACATGTAGTTGACCAGGTATGTATTGATATTTATAACAACGATATCTACACAGGAGCAGATGATGGCATTGAAGCTGACTTCTGTTTTTCCAATTGCCGGATATTCCGGAACAGGTTAACTAATTGTTTTGTAGGGCTGAGTTCGCAGCCCAGCCTGGGAGGACCTACCTATTTCATACGCAATTCAATGTACAATATGATTCACGCAGCTTTTAAACTGAAAAGATACAGCCAGGGTGATGTAGTGTTGCACAATACTGTAATCAAGGTTGGAGCAGGGCTTGGTGGTAATGATACAATGGATTACGCTTACTTCAGGAACAATCTGGCTATCGGCGGATCAACAGGCGGAAAAACCTGGGGGGATTATGGTGCGGGAAATCCTTATGCTGCAGATATTATAGACCCCGGAGATCATAGTGATTTTGATTATGATGCAGTGGGTGTGTATGGAACCCCATACATTGCAAAAATTGGAGGAAAACCCTTTTCAGAGATAGAAAAACATGGTATTGAGCGTATAAAAATCGAAGAAACATTTAATAATGTTGAATTTACATATCCACCGATCCCTGAACGAAAAGCCCCTGACCTAAGACTTAAGCCCGGTTGCAAAGCAGAAGATGCAGCTATTTACATTCCAAATATCAATGATGGCTACACGGGAAATGCACCGGATTGCGGAGCATATGAAGTAGGACAAGAGCTACCACATTACGGACCACGTGATCTGAAGTAACTCAATTATTTATTACTAAAACAAAATATTATGAAACGAAAATTTTATTATCCAACGGTTTTTTTAACAATTCTGGTATTATCATTTATGACTGAGATAAATACTTTCTCAAAAGATACTAAAACTGCCCTATTTAAACCTTTCCGGGTGCTTGTAATAATTGGAGATCAATGGGAAGATCCCGCGAGTTACAT
>CBDUSM010000085.1:0-5974 GCA_965369825.1 uncultured Bacteroidales bacterium | reverse complement strand
GTTGCTGAGATTAAACTCACCAAGGTTTTTACATACATTATCTAGCTCAAGCATTTTTTTTGTTGTTTGCGAGAAGGCGAAAGGTGATGAAAAATGTTAAAGAAATAATGATAAAGATGGCAGCAACAGGCCGTGCATATTTTAAACCAAAGGCGCCAAACCGTTCATAAATCAGAACAGGGGTGATCATAGGATGGTAGGCAACGATGATAACAGCCCCGAACTCGCTCATTCCTCTCGCAAACATCATGATCAGCCCTGAAATGATATTCCGCCATGCCAGTGGAAGGGAAATCGTAAAGAAAACCCGTGCCGGGGATGCACCGAGGTTCAAAGCTGCCTGTTCGAGCCGGACCGGAACACTTGCAAATCCATCACGTGCAGCATTGATCAGAAAAGGAACACTAACAAAAGCCATGGCCAGAGCTATGACTGCCGGATGGCCAACAAAATCAAGGCCTACTTGTGAAGCCATCTTCCCTAACAGGGTGTCCCTGGAGATAAATCCAAGGATAGCTATACCTGCTGCGGAGTGTGGAATGACAATTGGAATATCAATAATTCCCAATAGGAGTTTTTTAAACCGGAATTCTTTCCTGGCCAATAAATAGGATAATGGAATTGCTGCCACAGCAAAGATCAGGGTTGCCATCATCGATGTCCACAATGTTAGCCAGATGCTTCTTATCACTTCCATATCCCCGGCAGTTTCTATAAAATCGCCGGACGATGTTTTAAGAAACATCCCGGCGAGTGGTGCAATGATAAAGAGCAGTACCAGCCCCCCGAGAAAAATAAATGTAAGATTAATCCAACTTCGATCTTTCATGTTACGGATTAAGGATTACGCATGTTTACTGTACGAAATAATGGCCTCATCATTGTTTATTATTGTGTGATACGAATTTTTGGATTGATTTAGGAATATGGGAATAGTTGTCACTGACAATCTGAGGAAGTGGTGGTTGCCCTGCTTCTTCCAATATGTCCAACCCCTTATCTTCGGCCAGAAGAAATTCCAAAAAAAGCCTGGCAACTTTCTTGTTAGGGGCCTCATTAAGAATTGTAACTCCGTAAATCATTGGTTCACCACTCATTGTTACCTTCGAATGTGGTGTTTTACCATTTATCTCAACAGAAACAGTTGAGTAGTCGTCTTTGTAATCAGGGTTTCCAAGATTAATTCCATCCGGCAGGATAATATATTTCAGCCCGTGTTGTTTAGCTACGGAACGATAGATAAACATATAATCGATGGCGTTTGTTTCGAGCAAGGCTATTAGGTCAGTCTCTTTAGGGCGTATATAGTTTCGGTTTTTATCCTGAAGCTGTTTGGCTAACCCGGGAATCTGATACGTTTTTTCTGCAAGCTTCATGGTGAGAACAGCACGATAACCACATGGATCCTGGTTTGGATCTGACCGGCCAACTATCGCTTCATCTTTTCGTAAAATATCATACCAGTTCAGCGCGTTAATTTCTTCTGCAAATGTTGAGTTTTCGAAATATGCAATCACCATCTCATTTCCGGCAAACTTGATGTTCCATGTAGCATAGTTGGGAATCAGGAATTTATCAATTACCTGATAGTCGGCTGAAGCCAAAATATCGCATGGGCGGTTAAGGTCTGTAATTTTCCTGGCACAGGCTACACTTCCTGCAGGTTCTAAATAAACATCCACTCCCGGATAAAATTCTTTAAAATCCTCTGCTATTTGTTTAAACGGAACCGACAAGCTACCGGCATGAAAAATAATCAAGTCACCTTGGATTGAGTTGCTTTTTGGGGCAACATCTTTCCCCGATCTGTTGCATCTGGTAAACGAGCTGCTTACCATAAACAGGATAATCAGAATGAGCCATGCATTAACATTAAAACGTGTAGTATTATTTTTTTTCATTTGGTTTTTTTTTAAGGTTGAGGCTTATGAATAGCCCCGCCTTTCAAGGCGGGGATTACAATTTATGTTATTAATCAATAGGTTTTGCTTAATTCATTCTAGTATCGTAAATCAGTAAACCCACCTTGTTCAACCTCGTCACTAAAGATTAGATCAGCCAGTTTCCTTCCTGTAACATCAGCATCGGACAGCTGCCCCTGCTCTTTTAGCTCAACAAATTTCTGCTTGTAAACAAAATCTTTTTCATCCGTACTCCTGATCAGTTCCTGCATGGAAGTTTCCACTATTCCAGGGGCAACAGAAAATATTTTAACCGGAAACTCTTCGTATGATTGTTCCATCCCAACACTTGCTGCAAACATATTCAATCCGGCTTTGGATGAGCAATACGGGCTCCATCCGAAATAGGGGTTAATGGCAGCTCCTGAAGAGATATTCATTATCGTTTTTGGGATTGGCCAGTCAAGGACTTTTTTAATAAATAATGAGGTCAATAGCATTGGGGCAATTAGATTAACATTGATGTGATCAACCAATTCAGCGTTAGATGCCCGGTGGACAGGCTTTACTGGTGCTAACAGTCCCGCATTGTTAATCAAAGCAATTTTTTCTGTCTGGTTTTTATCAATTTTTTGAAAGATGCTTTCCATTAAAGTCTCAATGCCATCAGAATTGCTCAGGTCGAAGGTTATCTGGTCAATCAAAGCACCTTTCTCTGAAGCCAATTTCTTAAGTGACTCAGATTCATTCCTGGAAATGCAAAATAATTTATTATTCTTTGAAAGAAGGGCTTTTGCGATTGCTTCTCCAATCCCCCTGGACGTTCCTGTTATAATATAGTAGTTCATGATTTAAAGATAGAAGTTTCATCCCGGTAGCGAACCTTTCCGGGGAGCAAAGGCAAAAGTAGTAATTTTAAATATCCATTCATGAAGCCGGACCGGTGTCATTAGCCTTAATCAACTTAACACCAATATTAACCGGCCACGGCAGTTTATTGAACCTCAGCATGTGGTAATAGACCTCTTTTGAGCCAAAGCTTTTATAGAAATGGGCCAGAGCAGGGTCATTAGAACCTTCAAAATCAAAGGTGAGACGTGATCCGGAGTTTTCGTAAATGAAGGTGTCAATTAACAATGACATAGCTCCGTTGCCCCTCGCTATCTGATTTGTTGCCGAAAATATGAAAGTGGCCCTGTGATGGCTTACAAGGAAAATGGCACCGGCGCAAAGCTCATTTTCCTCTGTGTATGCTCCAACTACCCTGTCTTTTCCTTTATACATGCTGGTGTATACCAAACGCTTGAACATCTGGTAATCCGTCTCATTCAGCGTTTGTATGGTTTTCCCTTTATTGGAGATGAACAGATCAATGATATCATCGGGGCGTATATTGTTTACAATGGTCACACCCGAACTCTTTGCCTTTTTTATGTTTCTTTTGATGTTTTGTGAATAACGGCCGGCAATGTTTTCATAAGTATCGATCAAATCCAACTCATGGTTAAGTAAGGGGACTAACTGACGATTTGAAAGATCAAGCTTGTTATGTGAATTCAGGTTGATTTCTGCAAACTT
This sequence comes from uncultured Bacteroidales bacterium, assembly GCA_965369825.1. Taxonomy (GTDB): domain Bacteria; phylum Bacteroidota; class Bacteroidia; order Bacteroidales; family JAGONC01; genus JAGLWB01. The sequence goes on along the minus strand of CBDUSM010000085.1, from coordinate 2,495 downwards.
GTATTTAGCAGGTATGGCCTCAATAAAACTACCGGTTATTTGCGAGGTTAGCAGGCTCTTTGAAAAAACACCAAGTTGCTGTGTGAAAAATGGCTGGTATAAATAATTGATTAAAAACTTTTTCCGGTGGGTTAGAGGAAAAACCCTTTCATAAGTCCCTTCTACGAGTGCTTCCCAATCTTCCGAAACAGTATCGAGGTACCATGAATAGGCATAGATCAGCCCATTGAAAGCTTCATGGATACACTTGTCCCATTGTTCTTTGTCTATTTCACCGTGTTTTAAAAACCTGATCATAAATTTTTTTATCTACAAATTTAACCGCATAACACGTTAAAAGTAAGAAATTATTAAAAAAGATTATCAAATTGAGCAAAAAAATGAAAAATTCAGGGTCACAAAACCCGTTTTTTCGGATTAATATGAAAATTAATCGAAAAATGGTTTTTTCCGGAAACTTAATAAGTTAATTTGATATGGAACGAAAAGAATTGGTGAGGCAGAAAGGATTTCTTTTTGGTTTATTGATGATTGAACTTTATAAGATCATGAGATTTAGAGAGAAAGAATTTGCATTATCAAAGCACATTTTGAACCATGGTTTATCCATTGGGTTTTATCTTGAGAAGGGGGTAGGTGAGCCTGTAAGGGGAGACTTCCTGAGCAGGCTCTCCCTGGCCCTTGAGATGGCTGAAGAGACACATTACTGGCTACGATTAATAAAGGAAAGCGATTGGCTTGAAGCTGATTTGATCGGATTTGCTTTATCTGAATGTGATGATATTTGCAACCTGGTCACCATGTTGCTTAATCAATCAAACAAGGAAAGTACATTCTTTGCGTATCACTTATTTATGAATTGAAGAGGCCTCAAGCTACAAGCCTCAAGCTACAAGCCTCAAAGTTTATTGGAATTTGATAAAAGATACTGCGTGCCCGGTTACTTAGCAAGTGCATACGAAATAAGTTCTTCATAAACTTTTCGCCAGCCGCTCCACCTGTGCGCATTGCTTAGTGAGTCGTTATGCCAGAGGCTGATAAAAGTACCATTTACCGCTTTTACTTCGTTAATGAGCGACTTAATTACTTCTATCGCTTCGTCGGTTGATTGGCCATGGTAATCCCGTAATGTCCCATCCATAACGGTAAAAGGATGCAACAGGAGTTTTGTTTCTGATTCAAGATCAAGATCATAAAAGTAAAATGGCGAACATATTCCCGCCCTGAAGCCTGGTTCTGAAGCATACCCCATGGAAAAATCATTCATGATATCCAAACTGATAAGCGTTCGGTAGGTGGTTGGCAAAACAAGTCGTAGAAAATGTTGACGGCTATTAATGATCTCTTTGTTGACAATCGCTGAGAGTCGTTGTACTTCAGCTTTAAGTTTTGCCGGATACTGAAATGAAGCATAGGAAGGATGAATCCCTATGTCGGCGTAATCGGCAATAGATTTTATTAAAACCTGAAACTGACGGTTATAGTGAGGTATGTTTTTATCATTAACGCCATAATCTGCTAAGAGGAAAAAATAGATGGGATTAAGCCTCTGTTTTTTGTGAAGTTCAAGTTGATAAGCAAAAGTATCGAAAGGGTCAGGCTCAAGGCCTGCCAACACCCTTGTACGTTCTATTATTTCAGCGAAATCCATTTTCAGAAGAGCACGAATATACCCACCGGTAGTTCGAAAAAATCCTTTCAGGCGATAAGCAAAAGCGGCATCAACATCTATGGTTGGGATAAATTGATATTGGGTTTCTTTGAGTTTCAATTCCGGGAATTTTTTAGTTAACACCCCTCGGATTTTTTGAGACCATATGTTTACCAATGGTTTATGTAAAAACCCATTCTTAAATGCACAGCTCTCCTGAGCCCTGAAACGATTATGTTCATCTTTTCGATGAGGAAGGTATTCTTCAAAGCGTGAAACAAGAAAGAAACTGGCTGCAAAAGGATCAAATGGAAAAACGGAGGCCTTTTCATACACCAGGTAAAATGCTTTATCCCCTTCGAAGTCAATAAAACTAAATTCCTGCGTTTTAATCCCTGTTTCAAAAAGCAAATCAACGGAACCAAAAAACAACTCATCTCCAGGAGGCGAAGTGGAATAGGAAAACTTCACACCTTCATAGTTATGAAATACCTCTTTGTCAGTGGTCAGACTATATTCAAGCCCAAGTAGTTTGTTTAAAACCAGATTGAAAATATATTCTACCCTTTTAGTCTTTTTATGTGTGTAAATGAGGGCCATAATCCATTCATTTGAATAAATAATTTATAAAACTTGTTATTCCCTGCAAAATTGGAAGCCAAGGTAATTAAAAATTTGTAATTTTGAATTTTAATTTTTTAGCCTGATTCATTCATAACCTTGGTGATACAAAAAAACCAACGTACATCACGAAGTAACACAAAGAAAACTATAATATTATCAAGATTTATGAATTACTCGGGTTAGATGAAGAGGGAGGAGAGGATGGAGAAGTTTATTGTTT
>CBDUSM010000084.1:0-6019 GCA_965369825.1 uncultured Bacteroidales bacterium | reverse complement strand
AGGCTTGCAGCTTGAGGCTTGCAGCTTGAGGCTTGCAGCTTGAGGCTTGCAGCTTAAGGCTTGCAGCTTGAGGCTTGCAGCTTAAGGCTTGCAGCTTAAGGCTTGCAGCTTAAGGCTTGCAGCTTATCTTTTATCTTATTACTTTTGTCATGCAATGCAAACAAGGGAAAAACAGATCATAAAAACATCCTGGATAGGGATTATCGGTAATTCATTGCTCTCAGTTTTGAAGATTACCGTTGGCCTTACATCCGGTAGTATGGCAGTGGTTGGCGATGGTATCGATTCAGCCAGCGACATTGTCACATCCTGGATCACACTGTTTACAGCCCGTATTATTAGCAGGCCACCGGATAATAAATATCCCTATGGCTATGCTAAGGCAGATACTATTGCAACGATCGTGCTGGGGCTGATCATCTTTTTTGCCGGTATCCAGCTCGCCATTTCAACAATATCTCAGATTGTTCAGGGCGATATTCACGAAATGCCCTCTATGTTAGCTGTTTATGTTACTGTAATTTCTATTTTTGGAAAATATTTTTTAAGCATTATTCATTTCAGAGTTGGGAAAAGGATCAAAAGCCCTATGCTGGTTGCCAATGGAAAAAACATGCAGAACGACATAGTCATCTCTGTAGGTGTGCTTGTCGGGCTCTTTTTTACTTTTATCCTGAAAATGCCGTTACTTGATAAGATAACAGCTTTATTGATCAGTATCTGGATTATGAGCGTGGGCTATAAAATTTTTATTAAAACAAATGTTGAGTTGATGGATGGAGTTAAGGATCCTTCAATATATAAAAAGGTCTTTAAAGCCGTTTCCAGGGTTGATCATGCGCATAACCCACATAGGGTCCGAATCAGGCATGTTGGGAATCTATATATAGTAGCCATTGATATTGAAGTAGATGGCTCGAAAAGTGTTAGCGATTCACACGAAATTGCTAAAAAAGTAGAAAAGAGTATCAAAGAAGAGGTTGTTGATGTTTATGATGTCATCGTCCATGTTGAACCATACGGCAATGTAGAAAAAGAGACGTATGGCGTGTCGGATAATGATATCTGAGATCAATATTCATTAATCGATATCAATTCATATCTTTGTATCCCAAAAAACGCTGATGATAATTTTCTTTAAATCTACCAAAAACTATTTTGCAGTTCAAAGTGAGGGGTATATTTCTGATGATAGTCTGCTAAAACTTTCATGGGTTTTAGGAGGTGCAGTGAAGCTGGATGGCCTGATGATAGAAGGATTCTTTATCGGGCCTCGCAAAGAAATGGTCACCCCCTGGAGCACAAATGCTGTTGAGATAACTCAAAATATGGGCATTCATGGGATCACCCGGATTGAAGAGTTTAAAAGCGTTGATTCCCCTGCAGCAAATCACGATCCTATGCTTCAGGTACTTTACAAGAATCTTGCTCAGGGTCTTTTCACCATCGATAAATTGCCTGACCCTGTTATTCAAGTCAATAATATTGAATTATTTAATAAAAGTGAAGGGTTGGCGCTGAATGAAAATGAAATAAAATATTTAGAAGATCTTAGTCATAAACTTAAAAGGAAACTAACCGATAGCGAGGTATTTGGCTTTTCCCAGGTTAATTCGGAGCATTGCAGGCATAAAATTTTTAATGGTACGTTTATCATTGATGGAGAAAAAATGCCCGATTCCCTTTTTAGCCTGATTAAGAAAACATCGAAAATAAATAAAAATCGCCTGGTTTCAGCATACAAAGACAATTGTGCTTTTATAAAAGGGCCTCGAATTGAACAGTTTGATCACGGCACTCAGGATAAACCTGATTATTTTTCTGTAACAGATATCGACACTGTTATTTCTCTAAAGGCTGAAACGCATAATTTCCCGACAACTGTTGAACCATTTAATGGCGCTGCCACCGGAACCGGTGGTGAGATCCGTGACCGAATGGCAGGAGGAAAGGGAAGTATTCCAATGGCCGGAACTGCTGTCTATATGACATCTTATCCACGACTTGATGCTACAAGGAGATGGGAACAACAAAGTAAACCACGTAAATGGCTTTACCAAACTCCTCAAGAGATACTAATTAAAGCCTCTAACGGTGCCAGTGATTTTGGTAATAAATTTGGCCAGCCACTTATATGTGGCTCCCTGTTGACTTTTGAATACAATGGATCATCGAAGATGTTTGGCTACGATAAAGTGATCATGCTCGCCGGGGGAATTGGTTTTGGAAAGATGAAGGATAGTCATAAAGATATTCCTGAAATTGGTGATAAAATTATTGTAATGGGGGGTGATAACTACCGGATTGGAATGGGTGGAGGAGCTGTCTCTTCTGTCGCAACCGGCGAATTCGATAATGCGATCGAGCTCAATGCCGTCCAACGATCTAATCCTGAAATGCAGAAAAGAGTTGCTAATGCTATTCGTGCCCTGACCGAAGCTACAACGAATCCCATTGTATCGATCCACGACCACGGCGCTGGCGGGCATCTGAATTGTCTCTCTGAACTGGTAGAAGAAACGGGAGGAGTGATTCAATTATCGAAGTTGCCGGTTGGCGATCCCACGTTGTCGGCTAAAGAGATTATTGGAAATGAATCCCAGGAGCGAATGGGACTGGTCCTTAAAAGTGATGATGTTGACCTGCTGCGGAAGATCGCTGAAAGAGAAAGGGCCCCTATGTATGTAGTAGGGGAGATAACAGGTGATATGAAATTTACAGTGGTTGGATCGGATGATCAGCAAAATCCGCTCGACCTCAACCTGGAGCATATGTTTGGGAGCCCACCTGCAACAATCCTGAATGACCGGGTTAGCCAACATGATCTGGGAAAATTGAAGTATGATAAAAATTACCTGGAAAAATACATTGAGGATGTGTTACAAATTGAAGCAGTGGCTTGCAAAGACTGGCTTACGAATAAAGTTGACCGGTCAGTAACCGGAAAAGTGGCATTACAACAGACTGCCGGCCCTATCCAGCTTCCTTTGAATAACCTTGGCGTTGTGGCAATGGATTATCACGGTGTTAAAGGAATTGCAACCTCAATCGGCCATGCACCTGTTACCGGCTTGATCAACCCTGAAAACGGATCTGTCATGTCGGTTGCGGAAGCGCTTACCAACATTATCTGGGCACCTTTACAGGATGGTTTAAAAGGAGTTTCTCTCAGTGCCAATTGGATGTGGCCTGCAAAGAATGAAGGAGAAGATGCCCGGCTGTACTCTGCTGTCAAAGCGATCAGTGAATTTGCTATCGACCTGGGTATCAATATCCCCACAGGTAAAGATTCATTATCAATGACCCAGAAATATCCTGATGGAAATACGGTATATGCACCCGGAACGGTAATTGTATCTGCAGTTGGAGAGGTGACCGATATCAGAAAGGTGGTTAAGCCGGTATTGCATGATGATAAGGAAACACATTTAATTTATGTTAACCTGGGAGGAAAGAATTACCCACTTGGCGGCAGCTCTTTTGCTCAAATAACAGGAACACTTGCATCGGAAACCCCTGGAGTTAAAGACACGGATGACTTCGCCACGACTTTTGATATGATACAGCTTCTGATAGCTGACGACCTCATTCTTGCAGGTCATGATATTTCAGCTGGCGGGATGATAACAGCGTTGCTCGAAATGACATTTACGCGCAATGATATTGGCCTGGAAGTCAACCTTAGTGAAATTCCTGAAATAGATATTTTTAAATTGCTTTTTAGTGAAAATCCGGGTATTATCATTCAGGTTAAAGATTTAAGGAGAGTAACAAACTTGTTTGATGGTGGCAAAATCAACTACCACATCATCGGAAAACCAATTTCCGGGCGTTTGCTGAACCTGACGCATAATCAAGATGAATTTTCATTTGATATAGCTTCTCTTAGAGATTTTTGGTTCAAAACATCATATCTGTTTGACCGAAAGCAGTGTGGTGAACAACTTGCATTGAGTCGCTTCAGGAATTATAAGGAACAGCCTTTGTGGTTCCGTTTTCCAAAAGGATTTATAGGGAAAGCGAGCCAATATGGTATTGAGCTTAGCCGCCGGACAAAAACCGGAGTGAAAGCTGCAATTATCAGAGAAAAAGGTGTTAATGGCGATAGAGAAATGGCCTGGTCATTACACCTTGCCGGGTTTGATGTGAAAGATGTACACATGACAGACCTAATTTCAGGCAGAGAAACCCTAAAGGATATCCATTTCATTGTTTTTGTTGGTGGTTTTTCCAACTCCGATGTACTTGGCTCAGCAAAAGGATGGGCAGGTGCATTTTTGTTCAATGAAAAAGCAAAAACTACACTCGATAATTTCTATAAAAGAGACGATACATTAAGTCTTGGAATTTGCAACGGCTGCCAGCTAATGATTGAATTAGGCCTGATTGGTAACGATCATCAAAAAAGAACAATGATGTTACACAATGACTCAGGTAAATTTGAGTCTTCATTTATTAATGTTGAAATTCAAGAGAATAATTCAATTATGATGGAAACACTGGCTGGATCCAGATTAGGTATATGGGTTGCGCATGGAGATGGTAAATTTGATTTGCCTGAGGCTGAGGATCACTATCATATTCCGGTTAAATATGCTTATCAGGAATACCCGGGTAATCCAAACGGTTCATCTTATGCAGCAGCAGCAATATGTTCCTCTGATGGCCGCCACCTGGCCATGATGCCCCATCTTGAAAGAGCACTGTTTCCCTGGCAATGGGCTTATTATCAGGGTGATAGAAATAAGGATGAAGTTACGCCCTGGATAGAGGCTTTTGTTAATGCCAGGAAATGGATTAAATCAAAAAAATAAGATATGAGTTTACATTTAAATGCTGAACAAGGACAAGTAGCTCCTAACGTATTACTGCCTGGCGATCCTTTGAGAGCGAAATTTATTGCTGAAAAGTACCTCGAAAATGTTACCTGTTACAATAAAGTGCGAAATATGCTGGGATACACCGGGACATACAAAGGTAAACCGGTATCTGTTCAGGGTACCGGCATGGGAATCCCATCCTGTGCAATATATATTTATGAATTGATAAATGATTACCATACAAAAACTATGATCAGGGTAGGTTCGTGTGGAACCATTCAGAAGAACATCGGATTAAAAGATATCATATTGGCTATGTCGGCCTCCACCGACTCAAACTTCAATAAGCAGAAGTTCAATAACTGTGATTTTGCACCCACTGCCGGATTCAGCTTATTAAAAGATGCATATGAATATGCCCGGTTAAAAAACATAAAGGTTGATATAGGCAATGTGCTGTCATCAGATCTGTTTTATTCCGACAATGAAGTTGAAGATCCATATAAATTATGGCGCAATTATGGAGTTCTTGCTGTAGAAATGGAAACAGCCGTATTATATACCTTAGCCGCGAGGTACAACGTGGAAGCCTTATCAATATTAACAGTTAGTGATAATATTACCTCTGGTGAGCATGCCTCTACCGAAGAACGGGAACAATCGTTTAAAGAGATGATTGAAATAGCCCTCGAGGTAATATAAACCGGATGTCACTATTATTTTTTAATATTGCAAAATATAAATAATGGTAACGAGTACTTAAAGTGAACTAAAATATTATTACGATGAATGTTACACGTATCTTCGACTTGTTAGATCAGTACAATGAGCTCTATTTATCGAAAAAGGATGCTCTTGTTCATAAAGTTAATGATCAATGGGTTAATGTCTCCACTTCGGAGTATATCAACCGTGCCTATTCAGTTAGTTCAGCATTACGGTCAATCGGAATCAAGAAGGGCGATAAGGTAGCTACTGTGATGAAAAATTGCCCGGAATGGAATTATTTGGACATGGGATTAATGATGATTGGCGCTATCCATGTGCCTGTTTACCCTACAATTTCTGAAGCAACATTCAAGTATATCTTTATTGACGCAGAAATTAAAATCGTTATCATCTCAACCCATGAAACGGTTGAACAGATCATGCCTGTCATAAATGAAATTACTTCCATTGAAGAAGTCTACTGTGTGGAG
>CBDUSM010000083.1:0-6052 GCA_965369825.1 uncultured Bacteroidales bacterium | reverse complement strand
AACAGGGCTTTCAAAAACAAACTTGTACCATCAGATGTTAAAAGAACTTGGCAGCACCTGGCTTGAACAACTTAAACAGCAACCTTTGTCGCCATTTAAAGTGATCAGCCCCCCTCCTTCCGCTATTACGTTTACAAGCTATCTTAATACTTCATGGATAAATGATAATACTGTTTTTGCCCGGAAATCTTCAATGGATGATATTGACCGCTTTGTTCTAATTGACAGCACAGGAGGGGAAACAACCATTCATACACCTGGTTTTTATTATGACGAAAAAATTTCTTATTCAAATGGGTTAATAACCTGGGCAGAAAAAACATATGATCCCCGATGGGATAACAGAAGTTATTCCGTGATAAAAATAGTTAACATCAACACTGGAAAAGTAAAACAGTTAACCAATAAGAGTCGTTTGTCAGCTCCCTGCCTGTCTCGTGATGGCAACCTGATTGTGGCAGTTAAACAAACAGTACTGGATGAATATTCACTCGTGATCCTTGATGCATCTGGTGGCTCAGTTATCAGGGAATTAGCAAATCCGGACAACCTGTTTTTCATTACACCGGTATGGACACCAGAAGATAGCAGCATAGTGGCAATAGCCATGAATGAAAACGGGAAATGTATTGTTTCAATCAATCTCCAAACAGAAATCATAACAGAAATGTTGCCTTTCAGTTTTGTTGAAATAGAACAGCCTTGTGTGTATGAAAACTGGATTCTTTTTACAGGAGCTTATACAAAAATTGATAACATTTTTGCGCTCAACATAAAAGCAAAACGACTTTACCAGGTAACTACAGCCCCTTTTGGAGCAACCGGTGCGAATGTTTCCGGAGACTTCACAACCCTTTACTATTCAAATTATACAGCAAACGGCTATGAAATCGTTAAAACAGCGTTCACCCCTGAGCTATGGCCTGGCTTCTCAAAAACCCCGCCCTCTTCATTCAACCTTGCGGACTCTCTTGCCAATCAGGAAACATTCATTCTAACTGAACAGCCCATCAAAGCAGTGGATTATACCGTTAAACCTTACCGGGGATGGAAAAATTTGTTTAACTTCCACAGTTGGGCACCCGTTTCAATAAACGTTGATAACCAAACATTCAAACCGGGGATATCGCTTTTTTCCCAGAACAAATTATCGAACACATTCTTTTCTCTGGGTTACGAATACAATCTCAATGAGTCAAACGGTAAGTTCTACACAAAGTTGAGTTACAGAAAATATTTTCCGGTTTTCGATATTTCATATGATTATGGCAACAGGGCATCATCGTATAAAAATGATGATGATTTAAAGGAACCGTTTACCTGGAAAGAAAGTAACCTGACCGGAACGATTAGGGTGCCTCTTTCTTTCACGATCAGCAAATGGTTTTTAGGGTTCCAGCCTTTTCTGACAACCACACGCATTGATATATGGCATAACGGATCAACGCCAGATGACTTTACGTCCGGGCCTGTCCAAACTATGGAATACCGGCTTTTCGGCTACGGTCAGATTAAATCCTCTTACCGCGATCTTTATCCAAAATGGGGGATAATATTTGACCTGAACTACAGGAACACTCCCTTTGGTGGAGAACCACTCGGAACTGTTGGATCGATAGAAACTTCAATCTATTTTCCCGGAATATTCCGTCACCATGGATTTAAACTTTACACAGGGTATCAGAAAAAACAAAAAGAAAAGTATCATTTTCCTGACTTGATAAATTACCCTCGTGGTTATACTGGTCTTTCTTTTGATCAGGCATACAGTTTTTCACTTAACTACAAGTTTCCCCTGCTCTATCCTGACCTAAGCCTGGGGCCCATTCTCTTCATCAAAAGAGTAAAAACAACCCTTTTTTATGACCATGCCATTGCCACAACAAATAATGAAACCACTGATTTTAATTCCATTGGCATTGACTTGACGGCAGATATGCATATACTCAGGTTTCTGGCCCCATTTGATCTTGGATTAAGAACCATTTACAAACCCCAACATGATTCATTTGCATTCGAGTTTCTTTTTGCCCTCGACATTAATGCGCTTTATAAAAACCAGGAATTTCAGCCACTCAAACCCTCCTTATGAGAAGAGACTAATAACTTTTTTATCTTTGCTAAAACCTTAGGACAAAATTATGAAAAGCCGTACGATTGAACATAAACAAGCTATCATTGACATTATTCAAAAATGTGATGTTTGCTATATGGGAATGATTGCTCAAAACACCAAGCCATATGTGCTGCCATTCAATTTTGGTTTTGATAATGACTCCATCATCCTTCATTCAGCAAAAGAAGGAAAAAAAATCGATATCCTGAAAAACAATCAAAACGTTTGTGTTGCCTTCAGCACTGACCATGATTTAAGGTATCAGCATAAAGAGATAGCCTGTAGCTGGAGCATGAAATACCGTAGTGTACTTGCGTATGGAAAAGTAACGTTCGTCGATAATTTTGAGGAAAAAGTTAAAGCGCTGAATGTTATCATGAAAAAGTATGCCGGCAAGGAATATTCGTATAATGCACCGGCCATAAATGGTGTTGAAGTTTATAAAGTTATAGTGAATGAATTTGAGGGAAGAGCTTATGGTTATTAAAGTTTCAAGAATTGGTTTCAGTTGGCAGCAGGCAAAAAACCTGACATAGCCTTGCCATTACGTACCCCAGAAAACTACCTAACAGAGCACCTCCAATAACATCACCCGGAAAATGGACACCGAGATAAATACGGCTGTATCCGATACCAGCCACCCAGAGCAGCACCAGCCAGCTAAAATTTTTCACCCTGTGTCCAAAAAACAAAATCAAGAATAGAGCTATCCCAAAATAATTGGCTGCATGAGATGAAACAAAACCAAATTGCCCACCACATTTGCCATGAACAATATGAACAAAAGAAGCCAGGGAAGGATCGTGACAAGGCCGCAGGCGTTGAAAAACCTCTTTGAATAGATGAACAGAAACCTGATCGGTAAGGGTAATCATCAACGCTAAAAAAACAATGATAATCAGGCTCTTCTTTTTATAAGACTTGATTATGAGATAAAAGAAATAGGCATAAACCGGAATCCAAACGAACTTATTGCTCGTCCACCACATCACAAAATCCCAAAAGGAATTATGATGACTGTTCAGGAGTAAAAACAGTTCCTTATCCCAGGTTATAAGTTGTTCAATCATTCAACATCTGCCAGATTACATCATTTAATGGTTCAAGCCCTTTTCCTGTTACAGAAGAGATAAAAACATGTGGCATATCCGGCACTTCTTTTTTCATTTCGTTTAAAAGTTCATTATCCAGCAGGTCTGATTTAGTGATTGCCAGAAGTCTTGGTTTATCAAGCAACTCCGGATTATATTTCCCTAATTCACCCAGCAATATATTAAACTCTTTCCCAATATCCTTACTATCAACCGGTACCATAAAAAGCAATAATGAATTGCGCTCAATGTGTCGTAAAAACCTCAATCCCAATCCCTTTCCATCATGAGCACCTTCAATGATACCGGGGATATCTGCCATCACAAACGACTTATAATCTCTGTACGATACGATACCCAGGTTAGGCTGTAAGGTTGTAAAGGGGTAGTCGGCAATACGAGGTTTTGCAGCAGAAACAACAGAGAGCAACGTTGATTTTCCGGCATTGGGAAAGCCAACAAGCCCAACATCAGCAAGAAGTTTTAATTCAAGTATTTTCCAGAATTCCTGTCCCGATTCACCAGGTTGCGCATACCTGGGGGCTCTGTTGGTAGGTGATTTAAAATGATCGTTACCAAGCCCTCCCCGTCCTCCTTTCACCAGGATTTGCGTTTCGCCCTCTTTTGTAATCTCAAATTCAACATTACCTGTTTCAGCATCTTTTGCTACTGTTCCCAGAGGCACTTCCAGGATGGTATCCTTTCCATCGGCACCGGTCTTTAGCTGTCCACCACCGTTCATTCCATTTCCCGCTTTTACATGCTTCTGGTACTTCAAATGCAACAGTGTCCATAGTTGACTATTTCCACGAAGAACAATATGCCCTCCCCTTCCGCCATCACCTCCATCAGGCCCTCCTCTGGGGTTAGTGCGAGACCTAAAGAAATGGGTAGAACCTGCCCCCCCCTTTCCAGACTTGCAATGGACTTTAACATAATCGATAAAATTCGGGTTGGACATTCTTTCAATATTACAGTTTAGAAGTTACAAATTATGTATCAAATAGATTGTTTTCTGCAGACTGTCAACCGTCAACCGTCAACTATTTATTAACATCAATCACCCCACAAAGCCTGGCAAATATCTCATCAATCGTTCCTGTTCCATTAGCGGATTGAAAAATGTTTTGTTTTTTATAATAATCAATAAGCGGGCTTGTTTGTTCATGATAAACCTTCAAACGATTTTTGATCACCTCTTCTGTATCATCTTTTCTGCCTTGAACCTTCGCCCGGTATAACAGTCTTGCCAACAGTTCATCTGTTGCTACCTCAAGGGCAAGGGTAAGGGTTACTTTCATGCCTTCCTCCTTCATTAATACATCCAGGTCCTCAGCTTGCTTGATAGTCCTTGGAAAACCATCAAAAATAAAACCATTCACATCATTATACTTGTGCATAGCATTTTTTAAGATATCAATAAGCAACTCATCCGGAACCAGCTCTCCTGATTCAATGATGCTTTTTACCTTCACGCCTAATTCTGTTTGATTTTTTATTTCATACCTGAATATATCTCCTGTTGAGATGTGTGCAAGGTTATATTTTTCAGCAACCTTAATCGACTGCGTACCTTTTCCAGCTCCCGGAGGGCCAAATAATATTATATTAAACATACTAATCTATAATTTATATTAAACTTAACTTTTTTATTTCAGAGGGATAAAAAATTTATCCGGGTGTTTGGATTTGCAATTTGGGTCTTCACAGATACACTAAACAAACACTACTCAATTATTTTATATATGTCCGGATAATTCCGTCCAAACCCATCATAATCCAATCCAAATCCAACAATAAAATCATTAGGGATTTCAATACCAATATAATCAATCTTGAAATCCTTTTTAAAAGCATTGGGCTTGAATAACAATGTGGCCACCTTAACTTCAGAAGCTTCAAGTTTTAGAAGTGTATTAATAATGTGGCCCATGGTAATGCCTGTGTCAATGATATCTTCAACAACAATTACCGTCCTGTCCTTAACCACCTCATCCAGTCCAATCAGCTCCCTGACGACAGACGTTGTTTGAGTCCCGGCATAGGATGATAGCTTCACAAAAGATATCTCGTTATCAATCTTCATTTTTCTCAAAAGATCTGATGCAAAAATAAATGCACCGTTTAATACAACTAAAAACAAAGGGACTTTTCCAACCATATCTTTATTAATCTGGGTAGCAATTTGACTGACCGCTTTCTCAATCTTTTTATGGCTTATTGAAAGTCCGAATTTTTTATCTTTTACCTGTATTGCTTTCATAAGAGGCTCAATGGTTAAGTTAGTGCACAAATATAATAATAGATAGAATAATATGGCGAAAATATTTTATTTTTGCTTTCTAATCAAACTAAAAAATTATGAATGCCATAGTCAGTATTATAATGGGTAGCACCTCAGATCTTCCGGTAATGGAACAGGCTGCCAGTTTCCTGGATGAAATGGAGATCCCTTTTGAAATGAACGCCTTATCAGCCCACCGGACACCAGAAAAAGTTGAAGTCTTTGCCAGATCAGCTCATGATCGTGGGATTAAGGTTATTATTGCCGGTGCCGGCATGGCTGCTCATTTACCCGGCGTAATAGCGGCCATGACATCTATTCCTGTTATCGGCGTTCCCATCAAAGCAACATTAGAAGGATGGGATTCTATCTTATCTATCCTGCAGATGCCTCCGGGAATCCCTGTTGCTACTGTTGGACTAAATGCAGCCAAAAATGCAGGGATCCTTGCTGCTCAAATATTGGCAGTGGAAGATAAAGCCATGCTCAAGAAGGTCGAAAACTTCAAGAAAAACCTAAAAGAAAAAGTGACTAAAGCCAATGAAGAACTGTCAAAAATAA
>CBDUSM010000082.1:0-6063 GCA_965369825.1 uncultured Bacteroidales bacterium | reverse complement strand
AAGCAGCATCAGGATCCATCATCAGCTTAACTTCTTTGGTAATGCTTTCCATGTTCGACAAATAACCAAGTGGTTCCAACCTGCTCAGGAAAACATTCGGAACAGACATAAAAACATGAAAATGTTTTGAATAAGGAAGAATATTGACGAAGAGGAAAATCAACAAAATATGCATCCACCAGAAAATTTCATGCCATAAATAAGCACTCTCGGGTGAAACCCGGGTAAAGAAACCTGAAAGTGCTATACTTACAGGAAAAACACCTTCTATTTCATGACCGGCAAATCCGGAATTCAGCATATAAAATATATTCATCCCCAACAGGGACACCATCAACAACTGGATGAGTTTCAGGGCAACGAGGGCATCGGCATGTGATTTATGTTTCATCTCAACACCGCTGAAGCGTTTGATCTTCATAAAAATACGCCTGATAAGAAAGGCTGTGATTAATATAAAAATAATAAAAGCAAAAATATCACCCGATGCAGTTATTACATTATATACCGGCCCAAGGATTGACAAAACCCGTTCAGTCTTGAAAAGGCCATCAATAATCATATCAATACTTCCGATCAGGATCATTAGAAAACCCCACCAAACCAATGCATGCATAAATCCCACTACCGGCTTTCTGAAAATCTTTGTCTGAACAAAGGCTACTTCCAACATAATCATGAAGCGCTTTCCGAAATCCTTGACAGGATAGCATTTTGTAAGCTTAAAAAAAGAGATGATCCTCATCATGGTCCAGCCAAAAACACCTACTGTGATCAGAAGGGCGATTATAAAAACGATTTGTTTTGTCATTGGAAGTATGTTTATTAGGTTATTAATGCGAATCAAGAGTTGAACCCCTATCAGGGTTCTTGTTGATATTATTTTATTATCCACGGGTTACACCCGTAGTTATTCATGTTATATCCGCCTGAGGCGGATAGGATTGTCCGAAGGACAATAATGTGATTAACCCCGTGCGAAGCTCGGGGTTAATGAATATACGTTCTAAAAACAACCCCGAAGTGGGTTGAACTCATGAAACAATTACTAATTATCAATATAATCCAACCCTTAATTCGCATTATTGGGTTTTTAGTACAATTATAAGAATTAACTATTAAAAAACAATGATAAATTGGTTTTTTGTTTAACTTATCTTTTCCTTGCTTCAAGAACACAAATATCATCATAATCTTTATATTTGCATACTCATTCAAAGATTAAGTATTTTAGTAATATGCAAAATCAAAAACCATATAAACCGAAAAACCATATCCGGATCGTAACTGCTGCTTCTTTATTTGATGGGCATGATGCCGCGATAAATATCATGCGGAGGATACTTCAATCCACCGGAGCTGAAGTGATCCATCTCGGTCATAATCGCTCTGTAGCTGAAATAGTCGATTGTGCCATTCAGGAAGAAGCCCAGGCGATTGCCGTAACCTGTTACCAGGGCGGGCATATCGAATTTTTCAAGTATATGTACGACTTGTTGAAAGAAAGAGGAGCCGGGCATGTTAAAATTTTTGGAGGCGGTGGAGGCGTTATTGTACCAGAAGAGATAAAAGAACTTCATGACTATGGTATAACCGGTATCTATTCACCGGATGATGGAAGAATGATGGGGTTACAAGGGATGATCAATGACCTGATGATAAAGGCTGATTTTCCTACCGGTAAAGATGTTCAGGTTACCATTGATGATATTGAGGCAAAAGATGATAAAGCCATTGCTAAGCTTATTTCTGCTGCTGAAAATTATCCTGATAGCATCAATGAATTCATGTTGGAATTAAAAGAGAAGAGAAAATGTAAAAATGCCCCTGTTCTTGGTATTACCGGAACGGGAGGGTCAGGGAAATCTTCTCTTATTGATGAGATCGTAAGACGTTATTTGATCGATTTCCCGGGAAAAACCATTGCTATCATCTCTGTTGACCCTTCAAAACGCAAAACAGGTGGGGCATTACTTGGCGACAGGATACGAATGAATTCTATTCATCATCCCAGGGTATACATGCGATCGCTGGCCACACGGCAATCGAACCTGGCCATGTCAAAATATGTAAAAGATGCGGAGTGCATTGTTCAGGTAGCTGGTTATGACCTGATCATTCTCGAAACCTCCGGCATCGGTCAATCAGATACGGAGATCATCGACCATTGTGATGTGTCTCTGTATGTTATGACACCTGAGTATGGTGCAGCCACACAGCTGGAAAAAATTGATATGCTGGACTTTGCTGATATCATTGCATTAAATAAATTTGATAAAAGGGGATCATTAGATGCATTAAGGGATATAAAAAAACAATATGTACGGAATCATCACCTCTGGGAAACTGATATGGACCAAATACCTGTTTATGGCACAATAGCTTCCCAGTTTAATGACCCGGGTGTGAATAATTTCTATAAAGCACTTATTCAAACCATTGTTGAAAAAACAGGGTTCACATTTGATACTTCTATGAAAGAGTCTCCCGAACTCTCAGAGAAAATCTTTATCATTCCTCCACACCGGACAAGGTATCTCTCTGAAATTTCAGATACTGTGAGAACGTATAACCAATGGACTGAAGAACAGGATTCTGTTGCACAACGCCTTTATAGCATTAAGACCTCTATCGACACCCTGAATGATGCTGGTGGTGATAAGGCAACCATTGATACTCTTAAGGATCTATACAAAAAAACCGCCCTCGATCTGGATGGACATAATAAACAGATCCTTAAAAAATGGGAACAAAAAATTGCCGCATACAAAAAGCATAAATTTATTTTCAAGGTAAGAGAAAAAGAATTTAAGGTTGATACCTACTCAGAGTCTTTATCACATATTAAAATTCCTAAAATAACACTGCCAAAATACAAAGCATGGGGTGATATTCTAAAATGGAACCTTCGCGAAAATGTTCCGGGTGAGTTTCCGTTTGCGGCAGGTGTCTTTCCTTTTAAAAGAGAAGGTGAAGATCCAACCCGTATGTTTGCAGGTGAAGGTGGCCCGGAGAGAACGAATAAAAGATTTCACTATGTTTCGCTGGGAATGCCGGCAAAACGGTTGTCCACAGCTTTCGACTCCGTAACCCTGTATGGAGAGGATCCTGACATACGGCCTGATATTTATGGTAAATTGGGTAACGCCGGTGTTTCTATTTCGTGCCTTGATGATGCTAAAAAACTCTATTCCGGCTTCCACCTGTGTGATCCTAAAACATCTGTTTCGATGACCATAAACGGACCAGCTCCTACGATGGTAGGATATTTTATGAATGCTGCCATCGATCAACAATGTGAGCTGTACATCAGGGAGCATGGAATGGTTGAAGAGGTTGAAAAGAAAATTGAATCGTTTTATAAGAAAAAAGGTACAAAACGCCCTCAGTACCAGGGTAAATTGCCTGAAGGAAATGACGGATTGGGTCTTTTTTTACTGGGAGTGACTGGTGATATGGTTTTGCCAATTGAGGTTTATGAAAAAATTAGAGCTGAAACGTTAAGCAATGTAAGAGGAACTGTTCAGGCCGATATCCTGAAAGAGGATCAGGCCCAGAATACCTGCATCTATTCTATTGATTTCTCTTTGAAAATGATGGGAGATATTCAGGACTATTTTATCAGGAATAATGTCAGGAACTTTTATTCGGTTTCTATTTCAGGCTACCATATTGCAGAAGCCGGTGCCAATCCGATCAGTCAGCTTGCGTTCACGTTGTCAAACGGGTTTACATATGTTGAATATTACGCTTCCCGGGGGATGGATATCAATAAGTTTGCACCTAATCTTTCATTTTTCTTTTCCAATGGTGTGGATCCGGAGTATTCAGTCCTTGGCCGTGTTGCCCGGTTGATATGGTCAAAAGCGATGAAGCTTAAATATGGCGGTGATGAAAGGTCGCAAAAACTGAAATACCATATTCAAACTTCCGGGCGTTCTCTTCATGCTCAGGAGATTGATTTTAACGATATCCGGACAACCCTTCAGGCACTATATGCCATTTATGATAATTGCAACTCATTACATACCAATGCTTTCGACGAAGCTATAACCACCCCTACTGAAGATTCAGTGCGCAGAGCTATGGCTATACAGTTGATCATCAATCATGAACTGGGCCTGGCTAAAAATCAGAACCCATTGCAGGGATCATTTATTATTGAGGAGTTGACTGACCTGGTTGAAGAAGCTGTTTTGATGGAATTTGACAGGCTAACAGAACGCGGTGGCGTACTTGGAGCCATGGAAACCATGTATCAACGAAGTAAGATTCAAGAAGAGTCGTTGTATTATGAACAAATGAAACACAGTGGGAAACTCCCGATCATGGGCGTTAATACCTTTCTTTCAACAAAAGGATCTCCAACCACTATTCCGGGAGAGATTATCAGGGCTACAAAAAAAGAAAAGAAGTATCAGATATCTATGCTTAAAGAGCTTCATAAAACATATCAAACAGAATCAAAATCCTCACTCGACAATTTAAGCACTGCTGCCCTGAACAGTGAAAATGTATTCGAACCATTAATGATAGCCTCGAAATATTGCTCTATCGGACAAATTACCGATGCCCTGTTTGAAGTGGGAGGACAGTATAGGAGGAATATGTGATATACGATATCCGAATAGCGAATAACGATATGCGAATTTCTTTTGGCTCCGTAGGAGCCTAATGTCGGTAGCAAA
The DNA here is from genome assembly GCA_965369825.1 of uncultured Bacteroidales bacterium. Lineage (GTDB taxonomy): Bacteria > Bacteroidota > Bacteroidia > Bacteroidales > JAGONC01 > JAGLWB01. The sequence continues at coordinate 1,375 of CBDUSM010000082.1, read as the reverse complement.
GGCATCGATGTGAATTATAAAAAACCCCGTTAGGGGTGACATAAATGAAACACAAGATACGAATTAAACCCTCTTTCAAAATGGTGTCAAAAAAAATTTTGATCATTTATCCTGAAACTAACAGCACTAAAATAGCGGTATATTTAAATTCAGAGCTGATTTTTTTAAAAAACATCAAACATAACGATGAAGACTTTGCCCGATTTAAAGGTGTTATTGACCAGAAGGAGTGGCGGCGTGACCTTATCTGGAAACAACTGAAAGAGAATGAGATTAATGTTGACCTGATAGAAATAGTCATGGCATTGAGTGGGTTAGTCAGGCCGCTAAAATCAGGAATCTATGAAATAAATGCCAGGATGATAGAAGATTTGCGTGTTGGCATCATGGGAAAGCATGCCATCAATCTGGGGGGACTCATAGCTGCTGATATTGCTGATTCATTAGGGAAGAAAGCTTATATAGCTGACCCGGTTATTGTTGATGAAATGGATGAGATAGCAAAGGTAACCGGTCATCCATTATTTCAAAAAAAATCTATTTTTCATGCATTGAATCACAAATACGTTGCCAGAAAATATGCCCGCTCAGTGCATAAAAAATATGAGGAACTAAACCTGATTATTTTACATGTTGGCTCGGAAGGTATTTCTGTCGGTGCCCACAAAAACGGCAAAGTTATAGATGTAAACAATGCATTTGACGGTGAGGGCCCTTTCTCAATTTCCCGTACAGGCAGTTTGCCCGTTGGGGATGTAGTTAAACTTTGCTTCAGTGGAAAATATACGGAAGAAGAGCTTTTTAAATTAATAACTGAAGGAGGTGGGTATGCCGCTTACCTTGGTACGAGTGACATCAATGAGATTGATAAACGTATGCTTTCCGGCGATGAAACAGCTATTTTTTATTCCGACGCTTTAGCTTATCAGGCTGCAAAAGAGATTGGAGCAATGTGTGCAGTACTTGAATGCGAAGTAGATGCCCTGCTTCTGTCGGGAAATATTTTTAACAGTGAAAGATTCATCAAAAATATCAGCAAAAGGGTTGGTAAAATAGCAGAAATTAATCTCTACCCCAGCGTCAATAATTTTGAGGCGCTGATGATGAGCGGGTTGAGTATCATGAATGGTGAAGCGGAGGTGCTGGAGTATTAAAGATTATCTTCCAGTCAACTCTTTCGGGATACGGCCGTTTTTGATTGTTTCCGAGCGCAGCCTTCTGCCAATAATCCTTTCCATCATCCTGCCGATTTCAAGCACTTTATCAACATCAAGTTGTGTGTCGATGCCCATTTCATCCATCATTACGACCATATCTTCAGTTGAAACCAGGCCAACTACATTGGGGTCATCATAATAGTAGGCTCCGGTACCTG
>CBDUSM010000081.1:0-6098 GCA_965369825.1 uncultured Bacteroidales bacterium | reverse complement strand
CTGACGCTTCTGATTCAATGATCCTTACAATTACATTATTACCTGAATCAGATGCGGGCAATGATGCCGCTATTTGTGAAGGGGATGACTACATTCTTTCTGAAGCAAATGCTTCCAACTATAGCAACTTGTTATGGAGCACAAGTGGAGATGGTAATTTTGATGATATGGAAATACTTCATCCGGTTTATACCCCTGGGACAAATGATATTTCCTCAGCCAATGTAACATTATCATTAACAGCATTTGGAATGGGATCATGTGAGGAGGTAACAGACAATATGACAATTTCCATAACACCGTTACCTGAAGCAAATGCAGGAAATGATGCTGATATTTGTGAGATTGATGATTATATACTCTTCGATGCAACAGCCAATAATTACAGTAGCTTAACCTGGAGTACAAGTGGTGATGGTATATTTGATGATTTCAGTATACTGCATCCGGTTTATTCTCCCGGAATAAATGACATATCTTCGGGTGCTGTTACATTGATATTGACTGCTCAGGGTATGGGATCATGCGCTGATGCTACTGATGATATGCTGTTGAGCATTATTCATGCTGCTGCTGCTTTTGCTGGAGAGGATGGAGCGATTTGCCAGGGGGATGACTATATGTTAACTGATGCAACTGCCGTAAATTACAGCAGTTTGTTGTGGAGTACAAGCGGTGATGGTACATTTGATAATTCCATTATACTTCACCCTGTTTATACCCCGGGGGCGAATGATATTTCTTCAGGCACTGTAACATTAATGTTAACTGTTACTGGTGAAGCTCCTTGCGGGGATGCTTCTGATGAATTGGATATTACAATATTCCCTGAACCTGTTGTATATGCTGGTGAAGACATTACTATCTGTGAAAGTGATTTATATAGTAATGTGGATGCGGAAGCTGCTAATTATGAATCTTTGGTCTGGGCCACATCAGGGTCAGGTATCTTTGATGACCCGGAGACCCTGCATCCAACATATTCACCAAGTGGTGAAGATATCCAGAACGGATCAGTGGAATTGATACTTTTTGTTTCCGGAGTTGGGTCGTGTGGAGATAAGTCAGATACATTAATACTTAGCTTTGAAATGGCCCCGGTTGTTTATGCAGGACCAGATGATGTTATTTGTGAAGGATCAAGTTATACATTAAATGATGCTTCTGCCGACAACTACACTACTTTATTATGGAGCCATAATGGTAATGGGGTTTTGCAAAACAGTAATACGCTTACTCCAACATACATACCAGATGCCGGTGAGTCGGGGCAAATCGAATTTGTTTTAACAGCTTCTGGAAGTGAGTATTGTAATGAAGCTTTAGATACGATGATATTGGTTATACATCCTGCCCCATTTGTGTATGCAGGCGTGAATGCACATGTTTGTGGTGATGAGAGCTATCATATTGAGGATGCACAGGCTGATAATTATTCTTCTTTAAGCTGGACAACTTCAGGTACAGGTAGCTTTGATGATTCGTTAAGCCTAAACCCAACATATTATCCCAGTGTTACTGATATTGCTGAAGGATCGGTTGTGCTAACAGTATCAGTTAATGGTATTAGCCCTTGCCCGCAGATTGCTGATAATTTGATTCTTTATATCACAACTCCACCTTCTGTTGATGCTGGTCTTGATGCCCAGATGTGTGAAGGAGATGAGTATGCGATTTTTGATGCATCAGCCAATGATTATTCCGGCATCCTCTGGTCTACATCAGGAGATGGTAGTTTTGATGATGATGCAATAGTAAATCCGATTTATACCCCGGGGGTACAGGATATTAGCAGTGGTAGCGTCATACTTTCACTTACAGCTTATGGTTTTGATCCTTGTGGAGATGCTATAGAAGAGAAAATGATTACCGTATTTGAATCTCCAAACGCCAATGCAGGCAATGATCAATGGATTCAGTATAATACAAGTACCATGCTTGAAGGTAATGCATCAGGTGGTTCTGGATTTTATTCCTATAGTTGGGAGCCTTCTGAATTACTAACTGATCCTTTCATTCCATATCCGGTAACCGTTGATTTAACTGTTGATACTCTCTTTATTTTAACAGTAGTAGATATAAATACCGGATGCCAGGATGTAGATTCGGTTTGGGTACATCTTATTGAGACCCCGCCACCTCCTGATCCTCCGGTTGCTGTTGATGATTATGATACAACAGAAATGAATATTCCGGTAGTGATTAATGTACTGGCAAACGATACAGTTCCTGAAGGTTCAACAGTTACAGTTACCACTTGCGGCGATCCATTGACTGGATTTGCAACAGTAAATGACGATGGAACCATCATTTATGAGCCGTATTTTGACTTTTACGGTGATGATTCATTCTGTTATTCAATTTGTGATAACAGCACGCCCCCTCTTTGTGATACAGCAACAGTTTATATTCATATACCGGGCCCTCGTGATATTGAAGACAACATTACAATTTATAATGGCTTTTCTCCGAATGGAGATGGAGTAAACGATTTTTTCCATATTGATGGTATTGAGTTGTATCCTGAAAATAAAGTGGTGATATTTAACAGGTGGGGCGATTTAATTGTTGATTTTGAAAGATATGATAATACGGTTGTGAAATGGGACGGAGAAAATAAAAAGGGAGAAATATTACCCGATGGAACGTATTTCTATCTGATAAAGATTAAATTTGAAGGAGTTGAAAAGATCTTTTCCGGATGGGTGTTTATTAGTGGGACAAACTAATGGATTAAATGTGATATTTATATTGTTATGAAAATAAAACATATTCTTTTCATCTCTATTCTGCTGTTTTCACTTGTTGGAAAAGCACAACAGGATGCATTATTCAGCCAATACATGTTTAATAAACTTGTGATTAATCCCGGGTACGCTGGTACCCGGGGGACACTCACTGCTGTGATAATCGGAAGATATCAATGGGTTAATCTTGATGGAAGCCCGAAGACCGCAAGTGTAAGTATCCATACTCCTTTGAAAAATGAAAAAATGGGAGTAGGACTATATGTTTATAATGATTTGTTAGGCCCTTTGCAGGATGCTGGCATTATTGGGAACTATGCATATAGAGTCCAGGTTGGTAAAGGACTAATGTCTTTTGGACTTCAATTTGGCCTTAGATACAATCATATTGACTGGACAAAAGTCAATTTTTATGACAGCCAGGATTTTGTGTACGATGCATCAACAAGAAAGGAGATTCAGCCTGATGCTAACTTTGGGATCTATTATTATACCGATAATTATTTTGTTGGACTCTCTTCAAAACACTTATTAGAAAAACAATTCAGTGTTATTGAAATTGATGGCGAGTCATTATATGCTACTTTTTTAAGGCATTTTTATGGAATGGCCGGTGTAGCCATTCCTTTAGGGGATGAAAGATTGATATTTAAGCCTTCCACCTTGGTTAAATACGTTAAAAATGCACCTTTACAGGTTGATATAAATGCCAGCTTGTTGATTAACCAGATTTTTTGGTTGGGAGTATCATACAGAACTAAACGTGCCGCTGTCTTTATCGCAGAGATGAATATTAATAGTAAACTGCGGATAGGTTATTCATACGACTGGTACCTGAATGAGCTGCAAAACCATAATATGGGGTCTCATGAAATTATGATTGGCTATGATTTTATGATCAGAAATACCCGGATCCGTACACCAAGATACTTCTAAATGAATTTCTTACGTTAGGGATTTTGCTTTCCTATGAGCCTGAAATTAGGGCTTGCTAATCTTATATTAGAAAATAATATTAATTTTGCAGGTTAGAAATTATTACTTCTATCCTATGATTAATAAAATTCTTGTTGCTAACAGGGGTGAGATCGCATTACGAGTAATGAGGTCATGCAGGGAAATGAATATAAAAACTGTTGCTGTTTTTTCTGAAGCAGACAGAAAGTCAATGCATGTCAGATATGCTGATGAAGCATATCATATCGGGCCGGCCCCATCTGTTGAAAGTTACCTACATATAGATAAGATTATTGACGTTGCCAAAAAAAGTAATGCGGATGCCATCCATCCGGGGTATGGCTTTTTATCAGAAAATGCTGCTTTTGCTGATCGCTGTGAAAAGGAAGGTTTTATTTTTATTGGCCCTTCTTCCTTCGCGATAGCCACAATGGGTGATAAGCTTACCGCACGCAAAACCATGACTGATGCTGGTGTACCGGTAGTTCCGGGAACCAGTGAAGAGTTATCAGATGAGAATGCTGCCCATGAGATTGCAAAAGAGATTGGCCTCCCAATAATGATTAAGGCTTCCGCAGGCGGAGGAGGAAAGGGCATGCGGCTCGTTTACAAAGAAGATGAAATCATCAATGCTGTAAGGGCAGCCAAATCAGAGGCTAAGTCGGCATTTGGAAATGATACTATTTATATTGAGAAATATATCGAATCGCCACATCATATCGAATTTCAGATACTTGCCGATAAATACGGAAATACAATTCATTTATTTGAGAGAGAATGTTCCGTACAGAGAAGGCATCAGAAAGTAATTGAAGAAACTCCATCTCCGATAATGAATGATAAAGTACGAGAAGAGATGGGAAAATATGCAGTTGCAGCAGCAAAAGCAGTAAATTATTATGGTGCTGGCACTGTTGAATTTATTGTGGATAAAAATCTGGATTATTATTTTCTTGAGATGAACACAAGGTTGCAGGTAGAGCATCCGATTACCGAAAGAGTTGTAGGTGTGGATTTGGTTAAGGAACAAATAAAAATTGCAGACGGTAAAACATTAGAAATTAAGCAGGAAGAACTGAAACAATACGGACATGCAATAGAATGTAGAATATATGCAGAAGACCCTGATAAAAATTTTATGCCATCTCCCGGAAAAATTGAACATATAACAGAGCCATTAGGTCTTGGAGTAAGACATGATGGTTATGTATATGAAGGTTATGAAATACCTATTTTTTATGATCCGTTAATATCAAAATTAATTGTATGGGCAAAAAACCGGAAGGAAGCTATCGACAGAATGAAAAGAGCATTATGGGCTTACAAAATTACAGGAATTAAAACCACGATACCATTTCTGGCAAGAATAATGGAAAATGAAGATTTTAAAAACGGAAGATACAACACTCATTTTATCGAGGATAATTACAAATTTTTAATGTCAAGAGAAAATTGTGGCAAAAGATGCCAGGATATCGCAATTATAGCTGCTTATATTCATTACGAAAACAAAATTGATAAACTTAAAACTGTTAATAAAAATGGTAACAATATAAATCCATGGAAGTATTACGGAAGAAAAAAAGGTATGTATAGATTATAATATTTTAATTATTGAAGAATTATGTCGCTTGATATAAAAATAGGAAATCGGGTTTCAAAAGTCAAACTCATCAGCAAAGAAAATAACAAGGTAAAAATAAAAGTAGATGATAAAATCTATGAACTGGATATTGTTATGGTAGAGAACGGGGTCTATTCAATTCTTTACAATAATATTTCGTATAATGTTGAACTGACAGAAAATGGAAATTACAAAAAATATTTAGTTACAACATTATACAACAGTTTAAATGTAGAAATTATTGACTCGGAAACTAAATATCGGCAAAGCAGAAAAAAAGATGAAATGGATGAAGAAGTAAAAATTTCGAGTCCTATGCCGGGAAAAGTAGTTAAAATTCCGGTAAAAGTTGGTGATAAAATAAATGCCGGAGAAACTGTAATAATTATTTCGGCAATGAAGATGGAAAGCGAGTATAAAGTAAAAACCGAAAGGGTGGTGAAAGAAATATTAGTAAAAGAAGGACAGACAATTAACGGAAATCAAACGTTGATAGTTGTGGAATAAATTAATTTGGAAAATGTAAATATAAAACCATGTCAACATTAGAAGAAAAAATAAAACAATTCGATGAAAAAAATAGGCTGGCAGAATTATCCGGTGGAAAAGAAAGAATTGAGAGACAGCATAAATCGGGAAGAAAAACAGCAAGAGAGCGTGTACATGATCTGTTAGACCCTGATACTTTTGTTGAGATGGATAAGTTTATGACGCATCGGGCGACAGATTTCAATATGGATAAAAATAAAATTCTGGGAGATGGTGTAGTA
>CBDUSM010000080.1:0-6204 GCA_965369825.1 uncultured Bacteroidales bacterium | reverse complement strand
ACTCATATATCCAAGTAAAAACGGATTCCAAATAATACTACTTTTTTCAATAAATATAATATCCAAAGCCCGTTTTGATACACCGTGTGATTTGTAAGATTAATTTGTGGTGTTACCGGTTATCAAAGATGTTATTCTATTTAGAGATTCCCCGGTTCATTGCTGATTTGAATCAAACTCTTTCCAATGGTCGGTCAGGGTTCTGAGGAAAGCAACCAGATCCTCGAGTTCCTGGTTGGTCAGCCCAAGGTCTCCCAGTTCCTCCATGTTTACATTCGCAGAGACCTCCGGGGCTGGCCATTCAGCCACGTCGCGAGTATTGTAAAAGGCCATCACATTGAACAGCGTCTTAAAAACACCATTGTGCATGTAGGGAGGAGTGATTGCAACGTTGCGAAGAGTTGACACACGAAACTTGCCATTCTGTGCCGGATCATTAACAGTCTTGCCCAAACCCAGGTCAACGAATGCGAAGCCGTCGGGATTCAGCTCCGATGGCAAAGAGTAGAAGGGATTTTCAGGGTTCCGTGGTGTACCCAAGTTATCATATGTGAAATCAGTGAAAAGTGGTGGTGAGCCGTCCTCCGCGGGTCTGCTTGGGTGACAAGCAGCACAGTTACCCTTATCTTCAGCCTCGAAAAGCTTTAGCCCACGCAGTTCCTGCATACTTAGCTCAGTTTCACCCCGCAGCCAGGAGTCGTACTTCGAGCTAAACGGACTCACCTCAGATGTCTTCTCATAGGCTTCAATAGCATCTGCCATATTGGTGAAGGCTGTGTCTGGATTGCTCAAGGCATCGGACCCGTAGGCTTCATTGAAAAGCGCAGCATAGCTAAGTGCTCGTAGTTTCCCGGCAATAGTCATCGTGTCGGGATTGGCCATTTCCAGGGGATTGAGCAGCGGACTCTGGGCCTGCTTAGCCAAAGAGTTAACCCGACCATCCCAGAATAGTCCACCAATCCAAATGTCCTCTTCTTTATTGCGGTGCAAAGGCGGTATGAAAGCAGCATAAGCAATCGTCATATCATTTCGACTGCCATATAAACCAGGACGGGCTCCTTTGGAAACAGGCAGATCCGATTCCGGGTCAGCAAAGGCTATTTCCGGAGAGTGGCAGGTTGAGCAAGCCTGGCCTGGTGGTGTCGAAAGACTCTCCTCAAAAAACAGCAACTTACCAAGGCGCTCCTTAATGTTGAAAGCTGAGTCAACTGAAATGATACTTGTACCGCTATCTTTTCCCTTTGAGTAATCTCTTTGTGTGTCTTTACAGCCACCGAGAATGCACATAGCTAGCAGAGTAATGATAATTAACAAGCTCAAATACAATCTCTCCAGGCTAAACATAATTTCTTCAGACTTGGCTGTGTGACCTTAGCTCCTTTTTTCTAACATTATATTCTACCGCAAATTATCATATAATACTCATATTTCCAAGTAAAAACGTATTCCATATAATACTACTTTTTTTAATAAATATAATATCCGGAGCCCGTTTGATACACCTGGCGATTTGCAAAAGCCATAGATGATCCAGCAAATTAGGATGTGCTGGAATATCTTTAAACACGACTTATTGGGAATCAGAAAAGGACTAAGTATCCCTGGATAATGAAATGGGAACATGAATAAGGCAATATTTCTTTTTGAAAATTAAGAAATCGTCGAGAGAAAATCACTTATGTGTTCAAGGCCTTTCATCAGATAGTCCTTTTCTGCACCTATACCTATTCTGAAATATTTATCCATCCCATAGACATCTCCGGCTAAAATGAATACACTCTTTTCTTTACGCAACATTTCAGCCAATCGAGTAGAATTTATATCGAAACTATATCTGATGAAGACCATACCACCAGCTTGCGGTGGCACAAAATGAAGCAGGTCATTATGTCTTTGAAGCCATTCTTTACAAACGGCAAGGTTCACCCTTAGCATTTTCCTGTTTCTGTCCAATATCTTGCTTCTAAATTCCGGAAGTAGCGCAAACTCTCCGACTTTATGACTCAGTATCCCAGCAGTGATTGAGGTATAGTCATGATACGCCCATGAGTTATTGATAATTTCTTCAGATCCAACCAGCCAGCCCAATCGTAACCCGGGGAGTGCATAAGCTTTGGAAAGTCCGCCGCTGACCATCACCTTATTATAAAGACCAAAAAAACTTGGTGTTTCGATATTATTTAGTTCGGCACCCCTGTATACTTCATCTGCATAAATCCAGGAATCAACTTTTTTTGCGATTCGTACTATTTCCTGCATTTCATTTTCAGTTAAAGTATATCCCGTTGGATTATTGGGATTACAAACTGCTATCATTTTTGTATCTGGAGATACAATATGTTCAAGTTCAGACAGATCGGGGGACCAATTATTCTCTTCCCGTAGGTGAAAGAAACTCGCTTTACAGCCCATTTCCTCTGCAATTCCCTGAATTTGCATATAATTTGGGACCATCATTACAACTTCGTCTCCTTTTTCCAGAAGGGTATGACAAGCGATAAAATTAGCCTCCGAGGAACCATTAGTAACCAATACCTTGTTAGCTGAACATCCTGAATAGTAGCTGGCAATTCTGTTGCGTAACCTGATAGAGCCGTTGGTCTGACCATAGCCTAATACAGTATCGTTAATTTCTGCCAGTTGATCAGCAGTTAATAATTCACTAAGCTTATAAGGATGAAATCCACTTTCAGTAAGATTATAGTCGACAGTGTTTTCATATAAGGACTGAACTCTTTCTAATTCAAATATCCGGATATTCATAATTTGGTTTCTTTATTGTATTGATTAAATACCGCCTTGGCAATTTGTATGTCCTGTACAGCCACACCGGTGAGATCAGCAATGGTTATTTGTCTGTCATTACTTCTTCCCTTTTGTTCACCAGCCAGTATTCTCCCCAGCTCACTTAATTGAGTCATTTTTATTAATCCCTCTTTCAGGGCATGAAATATCTCACCCCTTGTCTGACATTGCTCAATACTATCTGCTACAACAATATCTGCTTTCTTTAATATAGCGGAATCAAGCTCCTGTTTATCCGGCGTGTCGGAACCAACAGCTGTAATATGTGTACCTGGCATTATATCATCAGCATTAATTAAGGGTGACTGAGAAGGCGTTGCCATTATTATATAATTACACGATTTTGATATCTCATCCGGATTTGCAAAAGAGATCTCTAAGGAGTTGTTTTTAAAATAACGTTTATAATTCTCAAAATTCTCCTGCTTCAGATCATATACAAGAATGCGGTTTGATCTAAGGAATGGTAATGCCATTTCCAGTTGTAACCTGGCCTGTATTCCTGTGCCAAATACTCCAATTGCTTTTACAACTGAGGGAGCCAATACTTTTGCAACACATGCTCCAGCTGCAGCAGTTCTTATGTTGGTCAGGTATCCTTCATCGAGAAGAACCGCTTCAGTAATCCCGGTATGAGCATTCATTACCAGCATCAGACCCTGGGAAGAAGACAATCCGATCTTAGGGTTTTCGTAAAACCCTGAAGCGATCTTTATCACAAAGTAATCATCACCTCTGATATACCCATACTTGATATGCATTTCGCCTCGAGGATCATCGAAAAGTAATTCCCCAACTGGTGGTACAGTTACATTTCCCGCAGAATAATTGATAAATCCTTCGGCTATAACCGAAACAATATCAATTCCGGGAAGTAATCGTATTATTTCATCTTTATTGATTATCAGACTCATATCCATTAATTATTTGTTCAAATAATGATTCGTGTATTCTTCTACCGCTGATAATCGCAACCAGTTTTTCCCCTTTGAATGATTGTCTTTTCTTGATAACTGCCGCAACGGAGAGAACAGCAGCTGGCTCCACAATCATCTGTGTAAAACGGTAGAATAAATAAACAGCATGTTTTATCTCTTCTTCTGAAAGCAAAACGAATTCATCAACCAGGGATTTACAGATAGGAAAAGTAATGGTATCCGGATCAAGCCCACCTGCTACACCATCTGCCAGGGTGAACATATTATAAGGGGGAACAATTCCTCCCTGTTTCACCGATAAGGCCATTTCAGGTGCTAATTCAGGTTGACAACCAATTATTTTAATTGAAGAATTGACATGCTTCAGGTAAGATGCAATTCCTGAAATTAAACCACCTCCACCTACGGGAATAAAGACAGCATTCAGTCCCGGGAGTTGTTTCATTAGCTCAATTCCAATGGTTCCCTGCCCGGCAATAATGTGTTTATCATTATAAGGATGAATGAATGGCAGGGAATTTTTATTTGCATACTGTTGTGCCAGAGCCTCTGTTTCAGCACTATTCTCTCCCTCAATTTTTAATATTGCATCAAATGATCTTAAATGCTCCAACTTTGACTCTGAAATTGTTTTTGGAACAAATAAAACAATATTACTGTCGTTCTGTCTTGAAGCATGGATCAATGCAGCCGCATGATTACCGGTTGATGAAACAACAAGACGTTTTGTGTTTATCCCTTCTTTTTTCATTTGAGACAATTTACTAAGCACTCCCCTAAATTTAAAGGAGCCTGTCTCTTGTCTGTTTTCCAGCTTCAAATACAAATCAAGCTGTTCCAGGCCTGGAATAGTGTCTGTCAATTCCAAGGGTGTACAGATAATTCCCTGCTTTATCGTGTTATAAGTACTATTTATGAGTTCTATCATATAGTCAATGATATTTATTTCACTGTTTCCTAACTAATCATCTTCATCAAAGGTAAACTATCGAAATAGGTTGTGTTTATTGCCAGAAACCAGGTAAATAATTCTATAAAAATAAATTCATAATTATATTACATAAATTATAGCAATAGAAATTAATTATTCAGGCTTAGCATTCCTCTAAAAATCAAGCCGATCAAAACTTTTTTTAGTGATCTCCGCTTTCACTTTTCCGGTGTGAGCTATGCCTTCAGGTTCAAATAATATAAGTTTGACATGACCACGAGGAACAACACGATGCTCTACACCTCTTTGAACAATATAAAATTCATTTGTCTGTAGAGTAATGAGTTTATCCTTTTCATGTATGTCAAGTATTCCATCTACTACAAAGAACATTTCATCTTCTTTTTCATGTATATGCCAGGGCACTTTATCACCATCTAACCGTACAACCTTAACATGCTGACCATTTAAATGGCCTACTATTTTAGGCGAATAAGTGTCATTAAACTTTTCGAAACATTTATCGATATTTACTACTTTTGCCATTTAATTCCTCATTGTACATAACATTAAATTCTACCGCAAATTATCATATAATCCTCATATATCCAAGTAAAAACGGATTCCATATAATACTACTATTTTTAATAAATATAATATCCGGAACCCGTTTGACACACTTCCTGTTTTCCGCACTTGAATTTTCAGCGGTCTGACCGGTTTTAAATTACTTTAGCATTCTGTTTCTATATAGCTCTGGAATTTCAGATAAGCTATATTCTTTGTTCCACCGGTCTGACCGCTCCCACTGCATATTTTGCACAAAAACCGGAATTTTCACAATTATGATCATCAATATTGATTTCTTTAGATAATAATTTTGGTGTCGAAAAGTGTTAAATGAATTACTTTACTTGCATTTTGGAACGAAGTGCGGTGGAGTTCTTGTCAAGTGGAAGAAATTGTTATGTGTTTCTTAAATCAATATATTTTTATAATAATTCATTTAATTGTTCCACAGTAAGATAAGCTTGTTTTAATATATGAGATAAAGTAGAACGTTTAATTGGTCGATGAGCTGGAACCGTTATCTTTAATGTCCCTTCTCTTGTTGTTTTATGAAGACGAATATGACTTCCTTTTTGTCTAACAACTACCCATCCATCCCGTCGTAGTGCAGAAACAAGTTTATAATAATCTATACTCGGGACTTTACTCATACTGCTATTTCGATTTTTTCAATATTTGGCAAAAAAGATTGATCATCTTCAATGGGCTCTAAATATAATTCAATAGCTTCTTGTATGTTTTTTAATGCTTCTTTTTTTGTTTCACCCTCACTAATACATCCAGGCAAAGAAGGGACATATACTGTGTAACCTCCTTCATCACTACGTTCTAAGATAATTTGTAATTTCATATTGCTATTTTATTAAAATTTGTTTAACAAATCTATATATTTTACAACTACTATTCTTATAACATTACATTCTACTGCAAATTACCGTAAAATACTCATATATCCAAGTA
>CBDUSM010000079.1:0-6216 GCA_965369825.1 uncultured Bacteroidales bacterium | reverse complement strand
TATGATAAATGGCAGCAAAGGATCTATTCTGAAACCGGGGATAATGAATTTATCAATGATTGTTCTTTTTTCTTTTGGGTTAAATGCTCTTTGTGCCAATGTTTTGATCCCTGCCAGAAATTTTCCCGAAAAAATAAGTATCCATATAAAAAAACCAGACACCTTACTATCAGGTGATGATTGCAATTTGTCGGTAACGATGATTGATTCAAGTATGATATTCATTGCAGATCTGACTGATTTTGATGTTTTCGCCATAAATAAAATCGAATTATGCAGGGAGGGGAATCCGGAGGCTTTGTTTGTAATGGCTTTGCTTGCATCAGGGAATGTAACAAGTATGGGGCAATACAGGGAATATGCCAGAAAGCTTGATAAATACATCCGTATAATTGAAAATGCTGATACCATTTCGGATCCTTTTCTCAGAGCAGAAATCATATATAGCGGTATTCATAGTTTTTTTTACAAATCCTACGCCGGTTCTAATACTCACCTGAGTTATGATTTTGATCAAAGTCAATTAAGCGAAATTTTTTCAAATGGCAAGTATAACTGCATAAGTTCCAGTTTGTTAACGATTTCTGTATTTGCCAGGTTGGGATATCAGGTTAATGGCGTTTTGATTCCTTATCATTCTTATGTTCAATTAATGTTGAATGATACGGTTAAGATAGATATTGAAACAACGGACATTGAAGGCTTTGACTCTCAGTATTCTGAAGTGAAATTCAACCGTCTTTGCCATTATCTTTATGATAATCTCGACATCGAACTTAAACCGGATGACTTTCAGAAAAAGCAATTAGTTGAGCCGTATGAGTTGATTGCTGCAAATATGAATAGCCAACATTTAGATACTGAAGCCATTGATCAATCTGTAGTGAGTAAACTGGTGCAAGTTCGCGCGTTCCTTAATCCGGAAAGTCAGGAAGCTCAGAAAGACCTTATCATTTTGTATCATAATACTTTTGTTGATTTAGTTGATGTGGGGTGTGGTACAATTGCTATTTCTTTTTTTAACGCTATAGTTCCGGTTATAGATCGTATAGCCTTTTATATTCACGATCCTGAAGTGTTAAATTATCTCTCTTCACTTTATAATGATTATGCCCATTCTTATTACCTGGGAGCAACTCTTGAACAAGACCATCAAACAACCAAGGCATTGCTTGATTCTTCAATTGTTTGGTTGGACAGGTCTTACGATGCAATTACCAATTATGATACGTTGGCAGGGATGACAAATGAGAATAACATCATAATGCTGAATAATATCCTGGACATTTACCAGGAAATTGGCGAATATGAAAAATGCAACAGGCTATTATCCAAATACAGCACATTTTGTTCGCAATTTGAGTTTTGCAGGATTAACACCTGTTACATATTTGGTAACTGGGGCGGTGATTTAGTTGATAATCAGTTATGGGAGGAGGCTATTGAGAAATTTACATTTTCATTGAGCTGTTTGGATGATTTTACTTCGGAGCCAGAGATTAATGAATATCAAAATGCATTGAAATATAGCATTGCTTCATCGTTTAATGGTTGGGGCATTGACTTATTAGACGTCCGGGAATATGAAGCCTCTATCAGTAAGTTTGAAACAGCGATTGTATGGTGTGATGACGTTAGCGAGAAGAAGTATTTTCAAGGTAACCAGTTAATAGCATACATCAGTTGGGCTACGTATCTTTACAATGCTTTAAGCTATAATGATGCTTTTATTGTTTCTAAGACTGCGATTGAAAAATATAGTTCTCATAGAGAATTTAGTGAAGAAATTGATTTCCTTAATGAGATCATGAAGGAATGTAGATTAGTGGGAAACTGAGATAATTTCAATTAATTGTTTGGTCAATTCGGTATCCGGTGCGCATTTGAGGGTTTCCATCGCTTCTTTTTCATTGCCGGTGAGTAATAATGCCAGGCCATAGTTGTGGTTACAGGCCGTACCATTCAGGTATTTTAACGCTTCAGTATAATTTCCGGTTTGTAAAGCCTGTATGCCTGAAAAATAGCTCATATCCATACCATTTTTCATAGCTAGCTGAATATATGTTTCAGCCTTCCCGGTATCGCAGGTTTTTAGCACAATGGCCGTCATGTTACTAGTAATTATTGGGTTTTTGGGTGATAGAGATGAAGCTTTGTTAAGGTATGGTACTGCTTTGTTGAATTCTTCGGCCATTATGTAAGTACAGGCAAGGTTGTTAGGAGCCCGCCAGTCTTCTGGGTCTTTTTTAGCTGCCTTTTCATAGATTTGTTGTTTTTGCCAGTTATCTTCTGTTAACGTAGCAGCAAAAATAAGTTCTTTATAAGAGAGTAAATCAGGAGACGTAATTGACAGGTGTGCTATTTTCTTATCCGAACGTTTTTGTTCAACAAAAATAATGGTGAAGGTTGCTCTCCTGAGTAAAGGATATATGTTTTGAGCAATATCATTGTACTCACCGGATGATTTTAGTATTTGTTTATTGATGTTGCGATTATCAGTTTTTTTTAGGTTAGCTATCAGTGTTTTTTTGTTGTTGAGGCTGGAGTTTTCCAGTACATAAACAAGTCCATCCCAATCTTCGCCATGAGCAATTATTTCAGTCTCAAACAATTTTCCGGGAGACATAGTTTTATTAGCTATTTTTGACAAAAAAGTTGCACCTGACTCAGCTCTTTTCTGTGATAGAAGAATATTATTTTTTTCAGGGCCATCAGGTGAAGACCATGCCTCTACCTGTGCTTCTTTTACGGCCCATCCGTTACCTAATAATTCCAACAGTTTTTTTAATTTTTGCCACGTAAACATCTCTTTATTCAAGGCCGAATTTAATTCGATCGTGTAGTTGTTTTTGTCGAAATACACAGAAATATTTTTCGTAATAGTCGCTTCCTTTTTGTCGTAATATTTTGTGAGGCTCATGTTAAGATTTTCAGCTGTTTCACGGTTAGCCCACAATATTTTTTCATCATGCATTATGAAGTTAGAGATTGCTGCTGTGTCTTCAGCAAAATAGTCAACAATATTATTTTTTACTTCCTTGGGGGGCGTATCAAAACTGTTCGAATGGTCTTTATCGATTTTTTTTTGTAAGTTACAACTGGAAACAACTAATATGCTGAGGGTGAATACCAGGATGGATTTAAATTTGATCTTCATGATATTTTTCATTTTTGCAAAGATCGAAAGATTATTTTGAAATAACAGAAAATAAAGGCGTTAGACCAGCATAAATAAATACATTTTCTAACGCCTTGGTAAACAACAGACAGTAAATAAACTCTAATAGCAATTAATTCTATTTTGGTCAATCTCAGCTACCCATGCATCTGAATATCCTTTGGATTTAATCATCTCGCAATAGTCATCTGCCTCTTTTCTGGTTTTGAAGTTACCAATGATATATCGTATAAGCCCGTCTTTTCCTTTACATCTTCTAACCTCCGAGAGCTTCATAAATTTCGGGTTGTTATCTTTACCCGCACCGATTTGTATAGTAAAGTTCCCAATTTTTTCAGGTGAATATTTAATGGCCTCTTTTTTTGGTTCAATGGGAAGCTCCTCAATAGCAGCCTTTCCTTGAATCAGGTGTATCTCAACTCTCCGGTTCCTTGCCTGGCCCTCTGATGTTGCGTTTGACACGATGGGTCTGCTTTCACCGTATCCCATAGCAGCCACCCTTTTGGCCGAAATTCCTTTGTTGATAAAATATTGCCTTACTGACTGTGCCCGGTTTTGTGATAATCGAAGGTTCAGCTCTTCGTTTCCAACATTATCAGTATGTCCTTCAATGTAAAATTCCGATGTCGGATATTTTACCATGATCAAATAAATATTATTGAGATTAGCATAGGAGAGGGGTTTGATTTTGAAGCTACCTGTTGCAAATTCAATATTTTCAGCATGGAATTGCAGGGTTTCTTCAATAACGACTAATTCTTCTTTTTTTATTAGGGGGCAGCCGGAATTATCTATTGCACCTTTCTCATCAGGGCATTTATCATCTTTATCAGGAACACCATCGCCATCTTTATCCGGGCATCCATTTAGGGCCGCAACACCTGGCAGGGAAGGGCATTCATCATCTTTGTCAGGAACGCCATCATTATCCTTGTCAGGGCATCCGAAGGTAGCTTTCGATCCGGGTTCGTTGGGGCACTCGTCATCTATATCAGGGATGCCATCACGATCTGCATCAGGGCATCCATTAAGCTCCTTGATCCCTTTTTTCTTGGGGCACTGGTCATCTACATCAGGAATTCCATCACGATCCCTGTCGGGACATCCCTGGAATTCATGCAGTCCTTTTCTTGTCGGGCAGCGATCCAGGCTGTCTACAATACCATCCTCATCAGCATCCGGGCATCCTGACATTTCCGGGACTCCCGGATGGTTTGGGCATACATCCTTTTTATCCGGAATACCATCCCCATCAGTATCTTTTGCCTTACCGAGGCGGAATTTTACACCTAACGAAAAATGAAAATAATCGTGATAGTTTGCAATATAATCATAAGTACCATTGAAGTTAACTGCCATGTTATCTATTACCCATGCTTCTAAACCAATTCCATACCCTGTCATTAAATAGGTTTCATTATTCATATGCGTAGCTCCCACACTACCGGATAAATATGGTGTAAACCAGCTGTATTCATTTAAGATATAGCCATTGGCAAAGCTATATTGAAGTTCAATAGCCCCATTCCAAAAAAAATCATCGGTCAATGGGATTATTTCGTTATCGGCTATTGTCAAGGTGGTCCCATCGAATTTCATGAAGGCCAACGACGCTTCAACATTAAATGAGGGATTCAAATACCTGCCAGCAGATAGCTTTGTAGGCCAGGGTTCACCGATCCAGTTTGCATCGGTGAGTTGTTCGGAAAATGTCATTTCAACAGCTTGAAAATCGACCCAGTGCAAGCTCAGGCCAAAAGTCCAGGGCAACATCTTGTGCTGGGCAAAGGATATGTTTGCTGAGAGACAAATCAGGGTGAGAACAAGCAAGGCGAGGGAAAAATTTTTCATTTTCATGACAGAGAAATATAGGATTATTCTCTTTTTAACGAGAAAAGGGACAAAAGGTTATTTTTTTATCTGCAAGGTGCAAGCCTCAAGCTTCAAGCTACAAGCCTCAAGCTTCAAGCTACAAGCCTCAAGCTACAAGCTGCAAGTTGAAGAGCGTAGTGACAAAAAAAAGGGACCTTAAAGAAAGTCCCTTTTTGCAAACGGTTATGTTTTAATTACTCTTCCTTTTGCAGCATATGAATTTCCACGCGACGGTTATGCGCACGGCCTTCAACCGTTGCATTTGTATCGATTGGTTTTGATTCACCGTAACCAATGGATGTTAGTCTGTCAGCATCAATACCGTTGTCAATGAAGTATTGTTTTACAGCAAAGGCCCTATTTTGTGACAGATCAAGGTTGAGCTGATCACCACCAACATTATCGGTATGTCCTTCGATAATATATTTGGTAGTAGGGTATTCGAGCATGATCATAATGATATTATTCAGGTTAGGTAAAGAGAAATTCCTTATCATATATTTACCTGTTTCAAATTCAATATTATCAGCCTCGAAAGCAAGTTGTTTTTCAATTTGTTGAACGACTACCTGTTCAATAATCGGGCAGCCATCATTTTCGATTGGCCCGGGCGTGTCAGGGCATTTATCATGGATATCTGCAACACCGTCTTCATCTCTGTCAGGGCAGCCATTAAGTGCTACGGGGCCTGGATCGTTCGGGCACTCGTCATCTTTATCCAGTACGCCATCGCCATCGGTGTCGGGGCAGCCATTCAATTCTTTTGGACCAGGAGTATCGGGGCAGAGGTCATCTTTATCGGGAACACCGTCACCATCTCTATCGGGACACCCTTGCGTTTCTTTAGGGCCGGGATCATTTGGACATAGGTCGTCTTTATCGGGTATACCATCACCATCTGTATCAGGACAACCATTTGATTCTTTGGGACCTGGAACTTTAGGACATTCATCAATATTATCAGGTAAACCGTCACCATCGGTATCAGGACAACCCCTGAACTCAAATGGGCCGGGAATATCCGGGCAGAGGTCCAGTGTATCGACCAGGCCATCACCATCGGTGTCGGGGCAACCATCAAATTCGGGCAATCCGGGCATTAACGGACAGGCATCTTTTTTATCCGGAACACCATCTTTATCGGTATCTTTTGCCGCACCAAACCT
>CBDUSM010000078.1:0-6237 GCA_965369825.1 uncultured Bacteroidales bacterium | reverse complement strand
ATTATGGAAAATGTATTTGGTTATGAATATGTGTTTTTGGCTGCATTGATATTAGGATTAATTGGTGTTGCTTTGCTGATTTTGGGGGTAAGAAACAAAAATGAAACAAAAGCAACATTCTACGGAATATTTTCCGGATTGTTTATATGGACCGGGTGGATTGAGTTTGCTTTTGTTTATATTGCTCAAAAATATAATATAAGCCCGCTTATTGAAAATGGCGAAGTAGTAACTAAGCCCGAATACCTGATAATGCCCTCATCAATTGGTTTTCTTGCTGTGTTTTTGATTTATTATCTTTTTAACGGTAAAACCCAGTGCAAATTTTTTACATGGTGGCAGAAACTGTTTAAAATAAACAGAACAACAATTGCCGGTGCAAATAAAAACAAATCTTTCGCTTTAGTTTCTGCAATGGAAATTATAATGGTATTGTGGACTTTCTATATGGTTTTATTGTTAATTTACGATAAAACAATTCTTGGCGACAGGCATCCTGTTACTTATATCGTAGCTTTTGGCTCTTTGCTTTGGTCTCTTTATTTGTTCTTAAAACTAATAAAAATTAAAAAATTGGCTTATGCCTTACGCTATTCCATACCAACAGTGATTATTTTCTGGAATTTTGTGGAAATTTTAGGTCGTTGGAATGTATTTAATGAAATATGGATTGAGCCCGGTAAATATCGAATTGAAATACTATCGATTTTATTTGTTTTTGTATTACTTTTTAGTATTTCTTTGTTTGAAAGAAAATCTAATCAAAAAATAAAATGAAAAAAGTATCAATATTTATTTTTATAATATTACTGCTTGCAATAATATCATCATCGTCCGTTTACGCTTGTTATGCTGTGATAGCAGGAAAAAACGCAACGGCAGACGGCTCAGTTTTATTTGCGCATAGTGAATTAAATTCAGGTCAAAGGTTCCTTAATTTCAGAGTAGTGCCGAGAATAAAATATGAGCCCGGAGCAGTAATTCAACTTACTAATGGTGGTATTTATCCTGAAGTAAGTGAAAGTTACTCATTTATCTGGTCTGAAAATTTCGGCATGAGAGGCAGTGATTCGTATATTAATGAATGGGGGGTTGCATGCGCAAGCGATGGTACACGAACTATTGAGGATTCGCGGGACGAATTGATAAAAAGGGGAGATATTATTGATGGAGGTATCGGATATATGTTAAGACGTCAGGTGGCACGAAGGGCAAGAACTGCGAGAGAAGGTGTGCATATAGTTGGGGAGTTGATAAAACGCTTCGGATGTAATTTTTTGGGTGTATCGCTTGTTATTGCCGACCCGAATGAAGCATGGGTAGTATCAATGGCAGGGGGGCAGCATTGGGTGGCACAACGAGTTCCCGATGATAGAGTGGTTGTGCTGGCAAATGTTAACATAATCGGTGAAGTAAACCTGCAAGACACCAATAATTTTTTAGCATCACCCAACCTGATTGAGTATGCAATAATAAGGGGATGGTACAACCCGAAAAGTGAAAAGCCATTTAATTATAAAGATGCATTCGGCAAGCAAGGTAGGGGATGGTTTGATATAAAATATGGTTGCGATGCCAGACAATGGCGGGGCCAATGTTTGGTAACCGGAAAAGACATTCCTTTGCCGATCAAAGAAAATCTTCCTTTTTCGGTTACAGCAAATCGCAAAATGACAGTTCAGGATATGAGAGATATTCTCAGTGACCATCTTGAAGGAACAGAATTTGATAAAACCGATGCTTATAAATTGGGTTCACCGCACGATATGATTAGTTCGGGTGATGGAGGTATTTGCAGCCAGCATGATCAGGAAAATGCAATATTTCAGTTGAGAAATTGGTTGCCACCTGAAATTGGCTGTATATATTGGAGAACATCAAGTGCATCATGTTCCGGTGTTCTAATCCCCTGGTATTTGGGAATAACAAAAACTCCCGATAGTTATTATTTGCAGTATGATTTGGAAGAAAACTTAACAATAGATTTTCATTTTAACCCACCTTCAGGTACTTTCGATTATAATCCTGAAAAAGCATACTGGGTATTTAATATTCTTGAAAATTTGGTTGATTTGAATTACAAAAAAAACATAGGGAAAGTTCGTGAAGTTTGGAATGAATTTGAAGCAAGAGAATATGCCATGCAAGCAGTAATTGATGAAACTGCCCTTAAACTATTTAAAGAAGACAAAAATTTGTGCAGGGAATTTTTAACGGCTTATTCATCTACTCAAGCTATTGAAGCTATGGAAATGGCCAAAAAGATGAATAAAAAATTAAGAACCCGGCTTTTTGGATCCTGATTTTTTTATCTGTGCAAATCCGCCTCATCTGTTTTCCGGCATTTTTCCCCCATAGCATTTCTTGGCGGTTCACACGCTGGCACGCGTTAAAAATGTGCACCAGCGGGACGTGAAAACCATATCTTTCCGGGTCGAATATTTAGAATTTTCCGCCTATGCCCACAGCTCCCGGATATCTTTCTATCCATAAATTATGAAAGCAGAAATGTATCCTTTATCTTTATACCAAATTTTATCTCCCGAAATTTTTTGGGATTTGCCGATAATTAATAACATAACAATAGTCAGGGTCAGCGTATTATGAAATATAAATTAATAAAAAATGTAATAGGAGATGAGTTTGTGGAAGGTGGCAATGGTAAATTAGATGTTTATTCGCCCATTGACGGCTCAATCATTTCTCAGGTTTCACTTTCTACATCAGAGGACATTGACCGGGCAGTGCAACGGGCAAAGAAAGCTTTCACGGGATGGTCTGATACAACCATTAAAGAAAGAGCTCAGGTATTCTATAGATACAAGCGATTGTTAGCGAAAAATATTAACGAGCTTTCCCAGATAGTGGCTGAAGAAAATGGGAAAACGCTCGCAGAAGCCAGGTCGGAAGTGGAAAAAAGCGCCGAACTCACCGAATTCGCCTGTTCAATGCCACAATTAATTTCAGGTGATATACTGGAAGTAAGCAAAGGTGTTGAATGCAGGGAAGAATATTATCCTGTGGGGGTGGTCGCATCTATCTCTCCATTCAATTTTCCGAATATGGTACCTCATTGGACCCTTCCAAATGCTTTGGTACTTGGTAACACTATGATATTAAAACCTTCTGAGCAAGTCCCGGTCAGTGCAAACAGGATTGCCGGACTTCTGAAAGAGGCCGGATTACCTGAAGGCGTTTTTAACGTTGTTCATGGAACAAAGGAAGCTGTTGAAGCCATTTGTGATCATCCCGGGATCGATGCTGTATCTTTTGTAGGTTCTACCCGCGTTGCAAAAATTGTTTATAAAAGAGCTACTTCAAACTTCAAAAGGGTGCTTGCCCTGGGAGGAGCCAAGAACCATTTGATCGTCCTGCCCGATGCAAATGTCTCCATGACGGCTTCAAATCTTGCTGTTTCCTTCACCGGGTGTGCAGGGCAACGCTGTATGGCTGCCGCAGTAATGGTCGCCGTGGGAGACGTGGATCATATTATTGAACAGCTCTGCGCAGAAGTACGAAAAATAATACCCGGGAAAAACCTGGGCGCCATTATTTCAAAACAAGCAAAAGAGAGAATTGAAAATTATATTACGGAAGCTCAAAACGAAGGCGCCAAAATCCTGATGGATGGCAGAAATTCAACGGTCGAAGGTCGTGAAAATGGATTTTATGTCGGCCCAACCATTATTGATCATGTAAAGCCGGAAATGAGAGTGGCCAGAGAAGAAATTTTCGGGCCGGTATTATCCATTATCAGAGTTAAAGATATTGATCAGGCTATCGAAATAGAGAATCGTTCCAACCATGGAAATGCAGCCGCTGTTTTTACACAGAGCGGTGGACTGGCCCGTTATGTTGCCGGTCATGTCAATGCCGGAATGATAGGTGTTAATATCGGGGTACCCGTACCCAGAGAACCTTTCTCTTTTGGCGGATGGAACGATTCAAAATTCGGAGTGGGCGATCTTACAGGGAGAAGCTCCATTGAATTCTGGACAAAGTTGAAAAAGATCACCACAAAATGGAATCCTGAATCACAGGTAAACTGGATGAGCTAAAGTCAACCAACCCCACAATAAGCTAGAAACAAACAAATAAACGGATAAACAAATTCCATTATGAGCAAAATAATACGCGGAGGATTAATACAGGCCTCATTTGCCGGGTCCTCCGAAGATCCAATCGATAAGATCAAACACGCTATGATCGAAAAACATCTGAAGATGATCGAAGAAGCCGCGCAAAAAAACGTTCAGATCCTTTGCCTGCAAGAACTGTTTTCTGGCCCCTATTTCTGTGCCGAGCAGAAAACCAAATGGCATGAAATGGTTGAAAAAGTTCCGGAAGGCCCCACCACCAAATTAATGCAGGAAGTGGCAAAAAAATATAATATGGCTATCGTTGTTCCGGTTTATGAAGAAGAGATGACAGGCGTTTTTTACAATACCGCCGCCGTTATCGATGCAGGTGGAAAATATCTGGGAAAATACCGAAAACATCATATTCCTCATTGTGAGCCGGGTTTTTGGGAGAAGTTTTATTTCAAACCCGGGAACCTGGGATTTCCTGTCTTTAAAACGGCATTCGCTGATATTGGTGTTTATATTTGTTATGACCGGCATTTTCCCGAAGGGGCCCGGGCCCTGGGATTGAATGGAGCTGAAATAGTATTCAACCCCTCTGCAACGGTTGCTGGCTTGTCTGAATATTTATGGGAACTTGAACAACCTGCTCACGCGGTTGCAAATGGCTATTTTGTAGGCGCGATAAACAGGGTCGGTACAGAAGCTCCCTGGAATATAGGGGAGTTTTATGGAAGCAGTTACTTCTGTTCACCACGGGGAAAAATAATTGCGCAGGCCTGTCGTGACAAGGATGAGGTTTTAGTGGCAGATCTGGACCTGGATGAGATCAAAGAAATCAGGGCTGTCTGGCAATTTTTTCGCGATCGCCGGCCTGATGCATATGGAGATTTGGTACGAAAATAATAACCTGTAAAGAAATTCATCATGGATCAGAATAATATAATAGTTGGTAATACACAGAAATTGAAATCTGAGGGAATTCGGGCAAAACATAAAGAATTTTTGTTTCCGAGCGTGGTAAATTATTACAAAGAGCCTCTCGTTATTGATCATGGAAAAGGTATTTATGTTTATGATCCCGAAGGGAAAGAATATCTTGATTTTTTCGGTGGGATATTAACCATAAGTGTGGGGCACTGCAACCCAAAAGTTACTCGAAAAATTTCCAGGCAAATTAATGATCTGCAACATGTTTCAACTATTTATCCAACGGAAAAGATTGTACGGTTAGCCGAAAAACTTGCCGATATAACCCCCGGTAGGTTAAAGAAAAGTTTTTTTACAACCAGCGGTACGGAGGCCGATGAAACAGCCATATTTTTAGCAATGCATTATACCGGTAATCAGGAGATTATCGCACTACGGCACGGTTACAGCGGGCGTTCTTTGCTGGCCATGAGCCTCACGGGTCATGCTCCATGGCGGCATGGCGGAACTTATCTTCCGGGAATCAAGCATGCTGTAAGTCCTTATTGTTACAGATGCCCGTTTGGACGTGAATATCCCGGTTGTGATATCAAGTGTGCAACTGATCTTGAAGAATTGATCATGACCACTACGACAGGTGAAATTGCCGGATTTATTGCCGAACCGATCCAGGGTGTCGGAGGTTTTATCACGCCACCTGAAGAGTATTTTAAAGTTGCCGTTCCTATCATCAGAAAGCATGGCGGTGTTTTTATTTGCGATGAAGTACAAACCGGGTTTGGCCGGACAGGAATAAAGATGTTTGGGATTGAGCATTGGGGCGTTGAACCGGATATTCTTACAGCTGGCAAGGGAATAGCCAATGGTGCTCCCCTGGGGGCCACAATTGCCCTTCCCGAAATAGCCGATAGCTTTACCGGCTTAACAATCAGTACATTTGGAGGCAATCCGGTTTCTATGGCTGCCTCGTTGGCCACAATCGATGTTATTGAAGAGGAAAAACTGGCTGATAATGCTTTTGAAATGGGAGAATACCTCAGGAATGGATTGGAAGACTTACAACGGAAATATATTTCAATTGGAGATGTCCGCGGAATGGGGCTGATGCAGGCATGTGAATTTGTAAAAGAAAATAAGGAGCCTGATAGTGCTTTTGTTGTAAGGTTGTTTGAAGAGATGAAAAAAATTGGAGTATTGATCGGAAAAGGGGGATTGTATGGAAATG
>CBDUSM010000077.1:0-6241 GCA_965369825.1 uncultured Bacteroidales bacterium | reverse complement strand
TTTTACTTTTGCACAATTGATTTTCACAAAAAATAAATAATCAATTATTTTATTATGGTAAAACATTTATTCGCAAAATTACTTTTGCTTCTGTCGTTACTATTTTTAGTTTATATGACAGGTTTAGCGCAAACGGGGGAAGTTACCGGGACGGTAACTGATGCTGCAGAAGGACAAACATTACCGGGAGTTACAATTCTAATTAAGGGTACTGCTATTATTGGTACAACAACAGATTTTGATGGGAATTACAAGATTATGGTAGAGCCTAACACAACTCTTGTATTTTCCTATATAGGCTATGAAACGCAGGAAATCATTGTTCAGCCTAATACTATAATTAATATTGCACTTAATATTGCAATGACAGAGTTAGAAGAATTTGTTGTGATTGGCTATGGTGTGGTAAAGAAAGAGGATGCTACGGGTTCTGTA
The DNA here is from genome assembly GCA_965369825.1 of uncultured Bacteroidales bacterium. GTDB lineage: Bacteria > Bacteroidota > Bacteroidia > Bacteroidales > JAGONC01 > JAGLWB01. The sequence goes on along the minus strand of CBDUSM010000077.1, from coordinate 5,806 downwards.
ACTGCGATTGAATCTGAAAGTTTTAATAAGGGGGTGTTAGCTTCCCCGGCAGGATTGATTGCCGGCAAAGTGGCCGGTGTACAAATAAGTTCAAACGGAGGTGCTCCGGGTACTTCTTCCAATATTCGTATCAGGGGTGGTTCCTCTCTTAACGCCAGCAATACACCTTTGTTTGTAATTGATGGAGTACCCATTTCCAATGATGTACCAGGCGGTACACGTGATCCGTTGAACAGTATTAATCCTAATGACATTGAAACGTTCACTGTCCTTAAAGATGCTTCTGCCACAGCCATTTATGGATCCCGCGCTTCCAATGGTGTTATCATCATAACTACAAAGAAGGGAAAAGAAGGTCGTCCTTTACAGTTGGATTATACAGGAAAATTCTCCTACAATGAAGTTCCGAAAACCATTGATGTCCTTTCTACTGGAGAATTTCAAAATGTTCTCAAGTCACGTTTCCCAGAACGTGTTGATATGATGGGTACCTGGACTGACCCTGATGGAAATCCGGTGGTGTATAATAACCTGCCTGATGATCGTACAGGATATAATCAAACAATCCATAACACAAACTGGCAGGATGAAATTTACCGCAATGCTTTTGCAATGGATCATGCACTGAGTGCCAACGGAGCCTGGAAAAAACTACCTTACCGTGTATCCATTGGATATACTGACCAGGATGGTATTCTGGAAACATCTAATTTCCAGCGTACAACGATAGGTGCTTCATTGAGACCTTCCCTGTTGGATGATCATCTTAACATTAACTTTAATGTAAATAGTGCTTTTATTAAACACAACTTTGCAAATGAAGGTGCAATGGGTTCAGCATTGCAAATGGACCCAACCAAGCCGGTAAATAGTGCAGATGGATTATATGGAGGTTATTGGGCATGGTTGGATAAAAATGGCATACCATTAACGCAATCAACATCTAACCCGATGTCACTGTTAAAACTTACAGATGATAAATCAAATGCCAACAGGACATTTGGTAATTTACAACTTGATTATAAAATGCATTTTCTGCCAGAATTGCGTGCAAACCTTAATTTAGGATATGATTTTTCTAAAAACGATGGAACGCGCTATGTGCCATCTTATGCTGCATGGTCATATAATGCAACTGATGGTGGTGGAGTAAATAACGATTATAATAACAGGTATGAAAACAAACTACTTGACTTTTACCTGAATTACGTGAAGGACGTTGAATCAATCAAGAGTCGTTTTGATGTTATGGCCGGTTATTCATGGCAACATTTCTTTAACAGTTCGACTTCACACAATAGCAATATCCCAACTTTCATTGATCCGATTACCGGGGATTCAACAGGTCAGCAATATATAAGGGATACGGTTGTGGATAAAGGTGAATATTGCTTAATTTCATTTTTTGGCCGTTTTAATTATACATTTAATGACAAATACTTGCTTACTTTTACTTTGCGTAATGATGGAACATCCCGTTTTAGTAAAGATAATCGCTGGGGACTTTTCCCATCGGTTGCTTTAGGTTGGAAAATTAATGAAGAAGCTTTCCTGAGCAGATCAAAGGTTATTAGTTTTTTAAAACTCCGCTTAGGATGGGGTATTACAGGTCAGCAGGATATTGGAGGCTATTACGACTACATGGGAAGATATACTTACGGAAATTCCTTTGCTATGTACCCGTTCGGAAATACATATTATATTACACTTCGGCCTGAAGGATATAATCCTGATTTGAAGTGGGAAGAAACCACCACCTGGAACATTGGCATTGATTTCGGATTCCTTGAAGACCGTATTTATGGTTCATTGGATTTTTATCAGCGTCATACTAAGGACTTACTTAGCTGGGTGCCTGTACCGGCAGGATCGAACTTGAGCAATTACATTAACCGGAATATAGGTGAGCTTAAAAACCATGGGATGGAATTCTCTATTGGTGCCAAAGCCATTGTCAATGACGATATGTTGTGGGATATAGGATTTAACATAACCTACAATAAAAACGAAATAACTGAACTTTACCAAGGTGCCAGCATTGCTACCGGTGGAATTGCCGGAGGTGTTGGAAACAATATCCAGGAACAAGCTGTTGGTTATGCTACAAATACATTTTATGTGTATGAACAAGTTTATGACCAGGATGGTAAACCAATAGAAGGGCTGTACGTTGACCGCAATGGAGATGGTGAAATAACTACCTCTGATAAATACTATTTTAAAAATCCTCATCCTGATTTTTACTTTGGAATTTCTTCTAATTTCAGTTGGAAATCATGGAACCTGTATTTCTCAGGCCGTGCTAATTTCGGAAACTATATGTACAACAACATACAATCAGAAAATGGCTGGTTAAATAGAATGTATCGCTCCGAAGGGCCTTACATCAGTAATATTACAACAGCAAGCTCAGAAACAAATTTTGAGACTGCTCGCTATTTCTCTGATTACTATATTCAGAATGCATCTTTCTTCCGTATGGATGATATTACACTCAGCTATACCTTTAGCCAGGTATTAAAAGATCGTTTTGATATCCGTTTATCAGCCACTGTTAATAATGCTTTCGTAATCACTGATTATGATGGTATCGATCCCGAAGTAAATAACGGAATTGATAACAATGTTTATCCACGGACCCGGATTTGGATGTTTGGTGTAAACCTTCTTTTCTAACTAAAATATTAAAATATAAATAACATGAAAAAAATAATTTTTATATTCGTACTGATCACAGGGGTTTCTCTTTTCTTGAATTCCTGTATCAAAGATCTGGACACAAAACCGATTGATCCGGATGAAGTTACTTCAGCAACTGTTTTTGATAATCCTGAATCCTACACACAATTCCTGGCTAAATGTTATGCGGGTCTTGCAGTAGGAGGTCAACAAGGTGGTGATGGTATGGCCGACATCAGTGGTATTGATGGAGGCTTTAGCCAATACCTGCGCCAATACTGGTATCATCAGGAATTAACTACTGACGAAGCTGTTATTGGCTGGGATGATGCCACCATTAAAGATTTTCACTTTCAACAATGGGGCGATGGAGATACTTTTATTGCAGCCATGTATTACAGGATTTATTATCAAATTTCACTGTGTAATGAATTCTTGCGTCAAACCACAGATGATCTGCTTGATGAACGTGGTGTATCTGATGAATGGCGGAATAAAATTGCTTTTTATCGGGTTGAGTCTCGCTGGTTACGCGCTTTAAGCTACTGGCATGTATTGGATCTGTTTGGCAATGGAGTGCCATTTGTTGTTGAATCAGATCCGATTGGAGACTTTTTCCCTCCGACTATTGCAAAAGCTGAATTATTTAATTTTATCGAGTCTGAACTAAAAGCCATTGAAGGTTCTATGATTGAGCCTCCACATTTTGAGTATGGTCGTGCCGATAAAGGAGCTGCATGGATGTTACTTGCTAAATTATACTTTAATGCTGAAGCTTATCTTGGTGTTAATAAATATGCAGAATGTATCACTTATTGCGAAAAAATTATTAATGGACCTTATGCACTTTCACCAACTTTCCAGCAACTTTTCTGGGCTAATAACGACCAGGATGCTACCACCATAAGGGAGATCATTTTCCCTATCCGCTATAATGGACAAAAAACCCAGACCTGGGGTGGCACAACCTTTATCATTGCTGCTTCCATTGGTGGAGAAATGGAAGCACAGAATTATGGTACTGCCGAACGTTGGGGAGGTACCCGTACAACCAAAGAGTTTGTTGCATTATTTTCTGATGATGATAGCCGGGAAATGTTTTTCACCGAAGGACAAAACCTGGAGATCGAAAATATTTCCATGTTTGAAGAGGGATATGCCGTTACTAAGTTCAGAAATGTTTGGTATAATGAAAATGGAGATACCATTTCTGGCTCAAGCGAAACGTTCATGGATACCGATTTTCCAATGTTCCGCCTTGCTGATGTTTACCTGATGTATGCTGAAGCAGTGAAAAGAGGTGGCGGCGGAAATGAAGGTCAGGCTGTGGACTATGTCAATGATCTTCGTCAGAGAGTTGGTGCTTCAGCCATTACTGCAGGTGATATGGACCTTGATTTTATTCTTGATGAAAGGGGGCGTGAACTTTATTGGGAATGTCATCGTCGTACGGATTTAATTCGTCATAATAAATTCACCGGTGATAATTATATTTGGGCATGGAAAGGCAATATAAAGGATGGTCGTTCTACGGATGCTAAGTATAACCTCTTTCCATTACCGGCTGCTGATGTAAACGCTAATCCTAACCTGAATCAAAATCCAAATTATTAAACGTTAAAAATGAATATACACATGAAAAATATCATTTTAATATTTACGGCGGCTCTGGGAATAGTTTTATTTTTCTCGTCATGTGAGAAGAATGACGATGAGCCTAAATTGAATCTTGAATCATCCGTGGCATCAGAGATAACGACTCCCGAAAACGGTGCGACTTATGTCTTAACTCTGGCTGATTCAGCTAACCCATTTGTTGTTGACTGGACAGCAACAACCTACTCAATATCCGAAGGTGCTACGCTTCCTTTACCTACATATTCGCTGCAAATGGTTTTTGCAGACAGTAGTTTTGATGGTGCAAAGGAATTGTATAATACCCAGAATTTTTTCTTTGAAACCATTATCTATAAATTTAATAATGCGTTGTACAGTATGGGTATGGCTGCCGATTCGACCGGAGATATTGATCTTCGCGTGGTCGGTGGAATAAGTGGTGCAGACTATACGCAGGTGTCCTCGGAAATTATTACACTTACCGTTACACCGTTTGAACCTCCCACACCTCCCACACCCACTACTCCATCATTATGGATACCCGGAGATTACCAGGGATGGGATCCTGCGAGTGCACCGCAAATATACAGTTATACAAATGATGGAGTGTTCAAAGGATATATGTATATGCCCGAAGGCGGTACGTATGAGTTTAAATTTACATCTGCTCCCGATGACATTCATACTTACTTCGGTTATGGAGGAGAAGACATGCTTGATCCCGACCCGCAAGCAGGTAATCTTTCTGTAGAGGATCCGGGTGGATATTCAGTTGTGGTAGATACCGTTGCCCTTACATGGACACATGAGCTTGAAAGCTGGGGTGTAATCGGTGAATGGCTTGCTTGGGCTGAAGATATTGATATGTTGTGGGATGATGAGAATCAATACCTGTATGTTACTGTTGAAGATATTCCTGCAGCAGAAAATCAAAGGTTTAAATTCAGGGCTAATGATTCATGGGACGTAAACCTTGGGGCAAAAGATCCCGATGATGGAACATTAGTTCAGGGTGGAGCAGATATTCCAATTCCCGATGGAGGGACTTTAAAATTCATTCTCATATTTACTACTGCTGAACCCACCTATGAGGTGCATGATAATTAGGTGCTGATTATTTTACTATCATATAAAAGAGCTGTCTCAAAAGGGCAGCCTTTTTTTTATTTTGTTAACTTTACACGAATTAATTTAGTGTCTAATAAATATTTCTTTCCCATTCGTTACGCATTTTTATTAGTTCATCCTGTAGTTCTACCACCCTTTCTTCAGGGATACAACCGGCAAATCTTTCCGAAAGCTTTTGTTTGGTGTCTTTATTTAACCGTTCAAATTCCTTAAGGTCATTTTGAATTTCCTCCCAATCTTTTATTGAAAGGAGAACAGCGTTTTTATAACCTTTCTCGTCTATGATATATCGTACGTTCATAACTAATTTTATTTTTGTTATTTTAAAGACAAGGGAGCGTCTTTAAATAAAAAATACATGTATTAGTAATTTTTACAAAAA
>CBDUSM010000076.1:0-6243 GCA_965369825.1 uncultured Bacteroidales bacterium | reverse complement strand
TATCTCCCTTACAGGATTCACCAATTCATTGCCCAAACAGGATCCGTTTATGCAACATTGGGTAATCAGAATGACCGGCAATTATTTATGGATGCAGGTTTATATGCCGAAGACAAAGACACTTTTATTTTCCCCCTGGTTTTCAGTCGTTCATCAGGGCATGAAATGTACTGTGTTAATTTGAATGAGAATGACAGCAAAATCCTGCCAAGAGAGTTCTATAATCTATCTGATACTGAAGAGGAAGAGGAACGTCCGGCATCAGGATATATTTTTATTCAACATAGTGAAGATGATGAACTTGTCTGGGAAGAAGAAAGAGATTTGCCGGATCTACCGGAAGCATGGTTTAACCCTCCTCGTAAAGATGGAACACAAACACTGAAGAAGAATGTGCAGACTCGTATTCCTAAAAAGATATATTTTGATAAAGAAGGCAACTTTTCTTTACAGGAAAAATTAAAGTATGAAGGTTGGTTTATTTCAGAACCTCTAATGATTGATCCAACTTCTGGAAATATATTTGATGCAAGGACAGCTGAATATACTAAAATTATTAAAATTGGTGGAGAAGGCAGAAGCACTGCAACAACAGTACTTTCCTTTGAGGCCATCACGCAACTCCAGGCATTTGATGAGTCTCCGGCAAAGCAGAAATTATTAAGTTTTACAGATAACCGTCAGGATGCTTCACTTCAATCAGGACATTTCAATGACTTTGTGAAAGTTGGCCAGCTTAGAGCAGCGATACAGAAAGCATTGGAAGGCAACGACTCATTAGATTATTCCAATATTGCAGATAAAGTATTTGATGCCATACATATTCCACAGGATGAGTATGCCAAAAATCCGGCAAAATTTCCTGGTCCAAAGAAGGAAAATGAGGATACATTCAAGGATTTCATCATCTACAGAATGCTACATGATTTGAGAAGAAGCTGGCGGGTTGTATTGCCTAACCTGGAACAATGTGCTCTTTTACACATAGGTTACAATCATCTGGATAGTTCAGTAAATGATGATTCATTGTGGGAGGAACAAGACCTCCTTAAAATGATGTCAGCAGATGAACGAAAAGTATTCCTCCACCAGATTTTCGATTTCTTCAGGAAATCTTATGCATTGAGTTATACAATGCTTGAACCATCAATAATTAATCAAAACACCAACAAGATAAGGGAGAAACTAAGGGACCCATGGACATTGGACGACTCTGATAAAATTGAATATCCTTCTCACATAAGAATTGAAAAACTTGCCCGTTCAGCCATAAGCTTCTACACTGATAGTGGAAGTTACCAGAGTGTATTCGGTCGTTATATTAAAAGAAATGCCAAAGATTTTGGTATTGATTTAAAGGGCAAGGATGTTTATAATTCTTTCATTTATAATTTATTAGATTTCCTTGTCGGTGCAGGATGGCTTATTCGAAAACCGGTAAAATCAGAAGCCAGCGAAGAAATTTCAGTTTATCAGCTAAGAGTGGATAACATCATCTGGAAAAAAGGTGATGGGAAAACAATCACTCCTGATTTAATAAAACACCGCTCTTATAAACCATTAACCCCCAAGGTTAACGAATATTTTAAACAATTTTACCAGATCGACTATCGTGCTCTCAAACCATTAGAAGGCAGAGAACATACTGGCCAGATAAATTCGCAGAAAAGACAAGATCGGGAGAAGGAATTTCGGGAAGGCAAAATTGGTGTTTTATTCTGTTCCCCAACAATGGAATTGGGTATAGATATATCAGATCTCTCCATTGTTCATTTACGTAACATCCCCCCGTCCCCTTCAAATTATGCTCAAAGAAGTGGGCGTGCGGGCAGATCTGGACAGGCTGCCTTGGTAATTGCTTATTGCAGTAATTTCAGTCCTCACGATCGCCACTATTTTAAAAATCCTTCTAAGATGGTTTCGGGGCAGGTGTCTACTCCAAGAATGGATTTGATTAATGAAGAATTGTTAAAAAGCCATCTTCATGCCAGCATCCTGACTATTCGATCAATAGCTGGACTAAATAACTCTCTTGGAGATGTTTTAAATAAAGAGGACCTGGAAAAGTTACCAATCAAGGAGGAAGTCAGGGAAGCACTAAAACTAACAGATCTTCAGAAAACACAGGTCCTCGCAACATTTAAAAAGGTTATTGAAGACACATATTTCAGAAATGAATTAAATCTTAGGAAACCTTTCTGGTTTACTGAAAATTGGATGAAAAGAGCTATTGATGATTTCTCACTTCGATTTGATGAATCTCTTGACAGATGGAGATTACTTTATAAAAATGCCATCCTTCAATTTAGAGCAGCCAATGATATCATTGAAAACAGGATTTATGCTGATAATCATGAAAAGATAAGGGAAGCAAAGTATTCCCGAAGACAGGCTGAGAGACAAATGGAGTTGCTCTTGAATGATTCAAAAGATGGAGGAAGGAATAACCAGGGCAGTCAATCCGAATTCTATCCATTCAGGTATCTGGCTTCTGAAGGCTTTTTACCAGGGTACAATTTTACCCGCTTGCCTATTCGCTCATTCCTTGAGAATAAAGAAGGTTCGGGTGAATTTGTTTCACGACCAAGAACAATAGCGCTAAATGAATTTGGTCCCCGCAATGTAATTTATCATGATGGCTCAAAATATCGGATTGATCGAATTGTGTTATCTGAAGCTGAGGCAAGGCTTGAAAAAGCAAAAATCAGTCCATATACAGGGTATATATTAATGAAGGATCAATACAATTACAATGTTGATCCTATTGTGAATATGGAACTCAACCAGGGTATGGATAAGTTCACACATACAGACCTGGTTAACATGACAGAAACCAAAGCATACGAACTTCAAAGAATCACCTGCCAGGAAGAAGAAAGAACCCGAAGAGGATTTGATATAAGAACCTATTTTGCTGTGGAAGGTGGATTTGAAAGTATTACTGAAGCCATAGTTAATGTGGAAAATGAAAAACTGCTTCATATCCACGCAATTCCATCAGCAAGATTGGTCAAAATTAGTTACAAATGGAGATCCTCACCCGAAAATGGTTATGCTCTCAATTTGAAAAATGGCTACTGGCAAACCAAGAAACAGGAAAACGAGGAAGGTAATAATGATGACATAAGAAGAATAAAACTTTTCACTACCATGACCGCGAATGCTCTATTTATACAACCGGTTGAGTCACTTGCCCTGGAAGGTGGGAAAGATGGTGTAATAACATTAATGTACGCATTAAAAAGGTCTATTGAGAATTTTTTCCAGGTTGAAGCCAATGAAATTGGTGCTACGATTATGGGTGAAGGAGATATTCCCAATCTCTTGATTTATGAAGCATCAGAAGGGAGTCTCGGAGTATTGTCTCAGGTTGTGGATAATCCATCCATCTATAAAGCAGTAATGCGTGAAGCTTTTGATTTCCTTTTCATGAAGGACGGTATCGAAATACCCCGGGAGGATCTTATCCCAGCCTCATATGATGACTTGTTGAGTTACTATAACCAAATCCACCACCAGGTAATTAACAGAAATTACATAAGAGAATCACTCAGATTATTGAAGGATTCGGATGTGGAAGTACTTACTTCAAGATCTTTCACATCATACGATGAACAATATCAATCATTGCAGGCAGCAAGGGATCCCAATAGCAGTACGGAAGATCAGTTTCTAAAATTCCTCTTTAAAAAAGGTTTGAAACTTCCTGATGAAGCGCAGCCAATAATACCTGATATGTTTGTTCGCCCGGACTTCATGTACAAACCAAATATTCAAATTTTCTGTGATGGCACGCCTCATGATGATCCGGTGGTAAAAAAAGAAGACATTGAGAAACGAAAGGCACTCACTGATACTGGTAAGTATCATGTGCTGGTCTGGTATTATAAAGAATCAATAGAGGACTTTGTGACCAGTAAGCCGGATATCTTTAAACATGTCCGTTCATAATAATAGTTCAAGAGATAGAACCTTAGTTAATTGAAAATAAATGAATTTCGAATTCAAACCCGGCAGTTTAGTAACACTCAGGGATCGCCCATGGATGATCCTGCCATCTGAAGATGATGATCTTTTACTGGTTAAACCATTAGGTGGTTCAGAGGATGAAATAACTGGTATTTACAAACCTCTGGCAAATGAAACAGATCTGCCACAATCATACAATTTCATAAAACCTTCCGGTCAGGACCTGGGAGATTTTTCTTCTGCCAGACTTCTTTATAATGCAACCCGACTATCTTTTAGAAACGCTTCTGGCCCATTCAGATGCCTTGGAAAACTTTCCTTCCGTCCCAGGGCATACCAAATGGTGCCTCTAATTATGGCATTGAAACAGGAAACCGTAAGGATCCTTATTGCTGACGATGTTGGGGTTGGCAAAACTATCGAGGCATTACTGATTGCAAAAGAACTTTACGACCGCAAAGAAATAAAGCGATTTGCAATTGTATGCTTGCCTCACCTTTGTGATCAATGGCAGGACGAATTGAAAAGCAAATTTGGTATTGAGGCAGTGATAATTCGCTCAGGTACTGCAACAGCACTTGAACGCCAAATCAAAGTTCATGAAAACATCTTCAGATCCTTCCCCTTTCAGGTTATTTCCATTGATTACATTAAGACAGGAAATAAAAGACAGGTGTTTATAGATCATTGTCCCGAATTAATTATTGTTGATGAAGCACATACCTGTGCCCGGCCAGCAGGTGCAAATAATTCACAACAACTTCGTTATCACCTGTTACATGATATCTCCAGGAAAGAAGATCAAAATCTATTATTACTTACTGCAACACCACACTCAGGGAAGCAGGCAGAATTTCAATCGTTATTAGGTATGCTAAAACCTGATTACGAAAGAATTGACATTATAACTTCAACAGATAACGAGAGAAAAGACCTGGCAAAATCCTTTGTTCAGAGAAGAAGAGTGGATGTAATCAAATGGCTTGATGAAGAGACGAAATTTCCGGAACGAATTTCAACCGACAGAGACTATGAGGTAGGGAAAGAATATGGCGAAATCTTCAATGACATATTATCCTATGCCCGGGAGGTAGTTGCTGCAAGTAGTGGGGATAGTCGTAAACAGAGATACAGTTACTGGGATGTCCTGGCATTGCTTCGGGGTGTAATGAGCAGTCCTTCTGCCGGTGTATTGATGCTTGAAAAAAAGGCACGTAAGAAAAGTCTTGCTTCTGATTTTGATGAATCCGATTCCGACGAAATAATCAATGGTGCTGAAACAGTAATGGACCTTGATTTCAATACCGATGATAATCTTCCTTTATCTGTTCTTGGAAAGGGGCCCATTACGAGTGATCCTGAAGCAAGGCGATTACTTGAATATGCAAAAAGGTTGAGCAATATTATTGGTATTGAAAAGGATCTGAAAGCGAAAGAAGCCGTCATACAGATTATTAACTACATCGACAGGGGATATAATCCCATCGTATATTGCCGCTATATTCAAACTGCCAAATATCTCGGAACTATTTTTCAGGAACAATTCCATAATAAAAAATATAAGACTCTGCATATTGAAGTCATTACCAGTGAATTGAATGATGAACTGCGAAGGGAAAAAATAGAGGTGATGAGCAATTCTCCCAGAAGACTATTAATTGCTACAGATTGTTTGAGTGAAGGTATCAACCTTCAGGATGGTTTCAATGCCATTCTCCACTATGATTTACCCTGGAATCCTAATCGACTTGAACAACGTGAAGGTCGGATTGACCGGTTTGGACAGCGTTCACCATCAGTAGAGGTGACATTGCTTTACGGAAGCAATAATCCGATTGATGGTGTGGTACTTGAGGTCCTTCTTCGAAAAGCACGGGAAATAAGAAGATCCATTGGAATTTCAGTTCCATTTCCGGAAAATAGTGCATCAGTAATGGAGGCCGTTACCAACGCAATTCTGCTTAAACCTAACATCTCGGTTGAACAAGAATATCGTCAGGGTACTCTTTTTGAAGCAGAAGAAATCAAAGCTGAAAAAAACAGGGTTGCCAGGGCATTTGATGAAGCTGAACAAAGAGAAAAAGCATCAAGAAGCATTTTTGCTCAAAATGCCATTAAACCAACAGAAATAGAAGATGATCTGAAAGAGGTGGATGAAGCGATTGGGAATGTTAAGGCTGTAGAGCAATTTGTTATCGAATCATTACGGTTTATTGGTGCCCAGGTCGATGAAGTCAAAGAAGGATACAAAATCTACACCATAAACATTCCTCA
>CBDUSM010000075.1:0-6269 GCA_965369825.1 uncultured Bacteroidales bacterium | reverse complement strand
CTCTTTTTATTTTTTTGTAATTCTATTTGCTCAGTTATATTTTTTTTGTTAAAAAGATATTTCGATAGTCATCAAAAGCTACGTTGATGTTGTATTTAGTCAGATTATCAGACAACAGCTGCTTTAGCGGAATTTGATTATAAGAAACAGAAATATTGAAATCGGGGATTGTGTCGGGGTGATAGTAGAAATGGAGAGAATGTTTTTTCTCCAGCTCTGCAATAAAAGAATCCCACGGCAAATTGTCCTGTTCTTTTGAAATTAATATGCTTTTTGGCTGGCCAAATAATTGTAGGGCCAATAAGAAAAGGAGTGCTGAACCAATTATATTTTTTTTTGATTTGATTTTATTTATAATATATCTCATTGCAGTACTTCAATAATTGATGTAATTCAAAATTGTTCGCCTTCTTGTATTTTACTTTTTTTTGTTTCATGTACTTCTTTATCTCTTTTCTGAATGGTTTGAAATACATTAAGAATGATTTTTTATACGGCATTTTGTATAACATCCCGGCGCAATAGATATACCTCGTTGAATTAAGGTCGGAGAACCTTCCCAGAGGTGCATTTTGAGAGAATTCACTGATAAATGATTTATGATGTTTAATTAGAAGTGTGTGTTCGCCTTCGAATACCAGCTCAAAGTAACCGGAGTTATCCTGTTGGAGGAGTTGAGATGAATTTATAAAATAATGTTCCCCAATGATAAATGAGGTAACAAAGTCATTATTTAATAAAACATATACAAGGCCGCCTCTTGTAACCTCTGCTCTTAAAATAATTTTATCAAGATCAACATTATATTTTAATTCAACAGCTTTGTATGTTTTTTCTTTAATAAGCAGCGTTCCTGTTACCCAATCAGGCCCTGAAAAGTAAGGATCTCCTTTTGCATTACCGTGTGCAGGAATATATTTCCGGCCATTAACCAGTAAATCGTCAATACCATAAAAATATGCTGAATAATCATGTAACTCTTTAACCGTGTTAATGACAGCATCGTCTGATTTTTGAGCAAATGAGGAAGGAGCAAGAAATAATGGTAGTGTAAAAAAAAGAAGAATAATACGGGGCATTTTTTGTTTTGTAAACATGACAGCTAAATTAGCAGTTATTATAATATCTACTTTAAATAATAATAGATATTTTCATACAAAAAAAAGGAGCTGCGAAAAAGCAGCCCCTTTTTTGATATAATAATATTAATTAAAAAGGTGGAGCAACGATATCCCAGAATATTGGTTGTCTGTGATCATCTGGTCCGCCCATTTTTGCAACGGCAGCATAATAATTGGTGCCATTCTGTGCAACTTCATCATAAGGATAAGGCATACGTTTTGGAATATCACCATATACCATATTTTCAGGAGGATTAAGTTCAGGATAATCGAGTCTTCTCCACTCAGCCCATGCTTCAATACCTCTGTTGTATAAAGCAATGTATTTCTGGGTGCCTATTTTTTGCTTATAATTTCCTGTTGCAGTAGCATAAGCAATAGCAGGAAGAGCGAGATAGTCAGCTACATCTGTATCAGATCCCTCCCAATAGAGGATACTTGCTTCAATGGCTGCATTGTAATGTTCTTCAGCTGATCCGCCTACCGCAAATCCTCTCTCAACTGCTTCGGCTAATAAAAATTCAACTTCAACATAATCAGCCATAATTGCTTCAAAAGAAGCCTCAAAGAAACGGTCCTGAAAATGCGAGTAATTATTATAGGATTGGGCACCATCAAGGCCGGCTATTGCTCCAACGTATTCTTCTTCGTATTGTGTAAAATATAGAGGAAGACGTGGGTCAGCTAATCCTAACATCAAATCAATGATTGTACTAGTTGGAAGATAGTCTTTACGGTTATCTACAAAATAAGCGTAATAAATAGCATTTACGTGGGGAACAACACCTATGTAAAACAGATATCCACTTTGATCCTGGCTTGTAAATACACCGGCACTAACAGCTTGTTCAACAGCTGCCTGAGCTTTCGTTGGTGATACATCAGCGAGACGCATACCTAGGCGAAGCTTCAACGAAGCCCCAAACTTTTTCCAGGCTGCAGGATTTCCACCATACATAAGGTCGGCTGCTCCAAAACTGCCGGCTTCTTCATCACCGACCATCAGGACCAGGTCGTCGATAGCAGCAGAGATCCTTACTAATAGATCATCATAAACAGTCGCTGCATCATCGTAAACAGGCGTAGAATTATCAGAGCCCATCAACGCCTCGGAGTAAGGCATGTCGCCAAAAGCATCAAAAATACAGTGCCATGCATACACTTCCAGAATTGTAATAATACTCAGCATATTAGCTTTCTCAACTGCATCTCCGCCATAATCGGGGTCATTTAACAATCCCTTGGCTTCTTTGAAATCCATTAGTACATTTCTGTAAAACCTGGCTGTATAATTATCAGGAATTTTCCTGTCCTGAAAGTTATAACGCGCTTCATCAAAGTAAGTGGTTTCCTGCCAATACTGGGCAATTAACCTGGTGATATTTAAATTTACACTTACATGGTCCACCTGATTTACCAAAGCAACTTGTGCATTCGTAAACAGGGTGCTGATTGGGACTTCGGTTGGACGTTTTGGATCGACATTATCAGGCAATTCGCAAGCCGATATCCCAAGTATCAAAGCGAATGCAATCGATAAATATTTAATAGTTTTCATATAATATTGTTTTAAAGTTTTAGAAATAATTAAAATCCTAATTTAACATTGAATCCAAAAGTCCTGGCAGAAGGCCAAGAACCGCTTTCAATACCTTGCTGGTTACCGGAACTTAATCCTGTTTCAGGATCAAAATGCACCGTGTTTTTACTTATGATCCACAGGTTACGGCCAACAAGAGAGAATGTAACCTGTGTGAGTGGGCTATTTTCGATCATAGACATGGGTAAGCTATATGACAGCGCCACTTCACGTAATTTTACGTATGAAGCATCAAACACATACCTTGCAGTAGGACTGTTGTTGTAGTAAAATGCCCTTCCCCATCTGTAAGCTTCCACATAGGTTGTGTTAGGTGTACCATCTTCATAAACTGTTTCAGGGTACAGGTACCCGCCACCGTCAGCAACAAGCCAACGCATTGGGTTTCCTTTATCATTATCTTCTGCAGTTTCTTGATACAGACCTGTTGCCTCGCCATATTTGGTACCAACTGAATAGATGTCACCGCCTTGTTGGATGTCAACTAACAAATTTAAAGCAACACCTTTATATGATATCCGGGTTGGGATACCCATGTTCCAGTCAGGGTTGATATTACCAAGTACTTCTTCACCAGACTCAGACACCATGTAATAACCGTTATCATTAACAGTTTTTTTGCCATCGGTGTAAACAAAGTCGGTTCCCTTAATTGTTCCATAGGGCTCTCCTACTGTAGCGTTGACAGATACGTCCCATGCTGAATAGATAAGCAGGTTGTCAACGTCTTCGTATAAGCTGATCACCTTATTTTTGTTTGTAAACCAGTTTACACCAATATCCCATGAAAAGTCGGTTGTTTTAACAACTGTTCCCAGAAGGGAAACTTCCCATCCTTTGTTTTCAATTTCACCGCCATTGACAAACCTGAAGGTATAACCTGACATTGTTGTTACGCGTACAGGCATGATTTGATCAAAAGTATTTGATTTGTATGTAGCAACATCAAAACTTATCCGGTTGTTTAACAGACGTCCTTCCAGTCCGAATTCATAACTTTTTGTACGCTCAGGAAGCAGATCAGGATTTTGTAATGTGCTGTTTACAGAGAAAAGGGCAAGATCGCCCCAACTTGTTCCCTGAGAATAAGTTGAAATAGTAGAATAAGGGGGAGCATCATTACCTACCTCAGCATAATTTGCCCTTACTTTCAGGAAAGGCATCCAGCTAAGGTCTTGTAAACCACCAAGTTCAGTTAGTAACAAACTAACAGATGCGGAATAATAATTGTATGCGTTGTTACCTTCCGGAAGGGTGGATGAGACATCATACCTGTCGGTAAGATCCAAATAAACAAAGTCCTTATATCCTAAAGATGCGCTAATGTATCCACTGTTGACTCCGGATACTCTTAAATTTTCGACAATATTTACCGGTGATACGGAATTACTGATGCTATACAGATCAGGTACAATAATTCCACCAACAGTTTCACCAAGGATGTTTTGAACTACGTTTTGTCTGAAGTTTGTTCCAACAATGCCGGCAAGAGAGAAGTCTTCCCAGCGGTGATTATACTTGAGCATCAGGTCGTAGTTGGTTTCCTTGAAAGAATTGGTGAAGTTTGAATAGTAAGAGGGGTCAACACTTCCTTGAGCAATCCTTTCATTTTGAATTTCATTGTATTGATCAATTGAGAATCTACCTGTGAAGGTTAACCAATCTGTAAATTTATAATTCAATGCAGCGTAGCCAAAGGTGCGGTCGCGTACATCATACTCGTAAATTTTAAAACTTCTCAAATAAGGATTATCAAAATAAATAGGACGTAAATCATCCCAATAACCACAGTTCCACGACAATTGAGAGCCGTCGGGCCGCAGATATCTTTCCTCTAACCTTTTCAGGTCAACGTTACGTTGGAACCATTGTCCGAACGATTGCATCGGGTTCAACCCATCGTACCCTGTTCCATACCTTCCCACTCCTTTGGTGTTAACATAAGTAATATTAGCATCGACGGAAAGTTTTTTTGTAAAATTATAATTTCCACCAAAATTAAGGGTATTTTTCTTGATCGAGCTGTTTACAAGATATCCTTTTTCATCAACATTGGTATAAGAGAGTCTGAAACTACCGTCGTCGGTTGCACCATCAAAGGCAACATTGGTAGTCCACTTATGGCCTGTGCTAAAGAAATAATCAATGCCATTTTCAGCAGCAACCCATGGCCTTTTTTCGCCAAAGTTCGGGCCTAAAGGATCGAGGGCATCCCATTGAACAATCATTAAATCAGGGTTAAATTCAGCTCCCCATGAAGCATCTTCTGCGGTAGGTGTGATCCAGTCGTCTGTTCCATCACCATCAACGTCGCCAACAAAGAAAAAATAATCCGTAGCAGGGTCGCCGGTTTCATTTTCATAAAACGGGCCATATCCACCACCATATTTGTCTTGATGTTGGGGGAGGGTGGTTTTGTCGACCATACTAGCCTGGTACCCAACGTTTAATGTTACGCCAATACCTTTTCCAGGTGCTTTTGTACCTTTTTTTGTGGTAATGAGAATAACACCATTGGCAGCTCTTGAGCCATAGAGAGCAGAAGCGGCGGCACCTTTCAAAACGGAAATTGATTCGATATCGTCAGGGTTGATGTCCATGGCGGCATTACCATAGTCATAACCGCCCCATCCATCATTTTGTTGGGCGGTTGTTTCATTAGCTGCAGGTCTATCTTCGTTTGTGTTATTGTTATTGATAGGAATACCATCAACAACAAACAAAGCCTGGTTGTTCTGTGTTAACGAGGTGGTACCTCTGATCAGAATGTTAGCAGAACCGCCCATTGTAACTGATTGGCGGATTTGCACACCGGAAACTTTACCGGAAAGGGAATTTACAAAGTTGGTTTCTCTTACTTCGTTAACCGCCTCCCCGCTCAATTCCGAAACAGCGTATCCGAGTGATTTTTTCTCTCGTGTGATACCAAGAGCGGTTACAACAACCCCTTCAAGGTCCATGACATCCAACTCCAGTACCGTATTAATGACCGTAGCGTCACCAATAGGCAATTGCCTGGATATCATACCCACATAAGAGAAAACAAGTGTTGTGGCATCGTCCGGTACAGACAATTCATAAAAACCATCAACATTTGTTGTGGTACCGATGGTTGTATTTTTAACAACTACTGTTGCACCCGGTATGGGTTTACCATCTTCCGAACTGGTAACTGTACCAGTAATAGTTTTTTGTGCAAGTACAACTTGCAAACCTGCAAACACAAGGAGTGCAAGCAAAACTGTAAATTTTCTCATAGTAAATGAATTTTGGTTAGTAATTAGTTAATAATTGAATTTCAGATATTTAGATAAGGTATAATACAAATATTACATAATTAAATACATAAATATTTAAACAGTTTCATAAAAACCGTTGCCAAATTATAATAAATTATTCGTTTTACCAAATTAAACGTAAGAAAAATTTAACATAAATTTAATAAATAGATGACAAATGGCACATAAAATAACTGAAAATAAATTCTTTAGGG
Organism: uncultured Bacteroidales bacterium; assembly: GCA_965369825.1. GTDB lineage: Bacteria > Bacteroidota > Bacteroidia > Bacteroidales > JAGONC01 > JAGLWB01. The sequence goes on along the minus strand of CBDUSM010000075.1, from coordinate 55 downwards.
GATTTATTTAAATTTTTTACATATATAAGATAAATACATAATACAATTTTACTCC
>CBDUSM010000074.1:0-6384 GCA_965369825.1 uncultured Bacteroidales bacterium | reverse complement strand
ATACAGAACTGAACATTCAAGAGATGGCATTTGAGGATGATATTTGTTGATTTCCTGTAGAAAGATTTCAGTCAGCCGTGATTTCAGCTTGTCGACAGCATTTTTAACTGCCATGCCATTAAGATCGCTTCCGGAGGAGGCTGCCGTTGCAGAAGTGTTGGGTACCTTTGATGTACTTGTTGCAACAACCTTGATTTTATCGGCATCTATGCCTAACCCGGAAGCGGCAATGGCCAGTATTTTTGTATGAAGGCCTTGCCCCATTTCTATGCCTCCATGGCTTAACAAAACCGATCCGTCTTTATAAATATTCACCAGCGCCCCCGCCTGATTGAGAAAAGAAGTTGTAAAAGATATCCCGAACTTAACAGGTGTCAGTGCTATCCCCTTTTTAAAAAACTCATGGTTAGCGTTGAATGTATTAATCTCCTTCCGTCTATTATGATATTCGGATGTTGTGATGAGTTTTTCGAAAATGCTGAAGAGGCGGTTGTTTTCGATTTTTTCCCCGTAATAAGTCATGTTTCTATCATCCATGCCATAAAAATTACGGCGACGGATTTTTGCAGGGTCTATACTCAGTTTTCTGGAAATACGATCAATTATTGTTTCGATCACTGCCATTGCCTGTGGTGCGCCAAATCCCCGGAAAGCGGTATTGGATGGGTGGTTTGTCTTCCACATTTTACCAGTCACATGCATATTGGGAATAAAGTAGGCATTATCAACATGGAACATAGATCGTTCGAGGATAGCATTAGACAGATCAGTTGAAGATCCGGCATCACCATTGAGTTCAACTTTCAGGGCATTTATTATACCTGTTTGATTGAAGCCCACCTTGTAAAATGATAGAAAAGGGTGCCTTTTTCCTGTGATAATCTGATCTTCATCCCTTAGAAGAGATATTTTTACAGGAAGCCCTGTTGCTGAAGCAAGCAATGCCGACCAGGCAGCCACCTGATTGGGTTGGGATTCCTTCCCGCCAAAGGCCCCACCAAGCCTTTTTACCACCACTTCAATCTCATTTTTCCTTCTTCCCAGAACTTCTGAAACTATTGTCTGAACTTCAGAAGGGTGCTGTGTTGAACTGTAGATAACCATCTCATTGCCTTCGCCCGGAATGCTCAGGCATGATTGAGTTTCAAGATACCAATGTTCCTGTGCGCCTGTTTTTAGTTCCCCTTCGAGATGAAAAGGAGAATCGTTATAGGCTTTTTGAAAATCACCGCATTCAAAAATTCTTGGCGCGCTAAGCAAGTGATTTTTTTTCATAGCATCCTCAATGCTTAACACCGCTTCCAACGGCTCATAATCACCCTGTATTAACTGTTCAGCCTTAAGGGCAATTTCTTTACTCTCAGCAGCTATTAGAAACAGAGCCTGTCCAATGAAAGTCACCTCCTTTTCAGCAAGGCACACCTCATCTTTTACAACAGCTCCTACTTGATTCTCACCCGGGATATCGTGGCAGCAAAGAATGGCATGAACACCTTTTGTTTTAACAGCTCTCCGTAAGTCATAAGAGATAATATTAGCACGTGCAAATGGGCTATAAACTACATGGCCGGTCAATAACCGTGTGTGGCTGTCAATATCATTAACATAAACAGCCTCACCGGTTACGTGCTGCATTGCACTATCATGTAATTGTTGCTTGTTCATGTTCTATTTTATTAATACGTAATTCACAAAGCGTAATTTGTAATGCGCTTAAACGTCGTTGTAAAATTTCATCAGAAGATTTCTCGCCATGAGCCTTCTGCCTACATCAGAAGCCCGTGCATCTGTAATAGGCATAAATTCATCATATAGTATTTTCATGGCTGTTTCAATAGTCGCCCGTTCGAATTTCTTTTTTAATAAAAACAATTCTGTTTGAACCGCTCTTTTAGGCATTTCTGCCATACCCCCAAAAACTAATGCGATATCAGTAATCTTTTTTTCATTATCTAATTGTATCCTGAATGCACCACTTACCGATGAAATATCCAGCTCCTTTCTTTTGGATAATTTATAGGCCTTAAAAATGACTCCTTTTTGGCTTTTTGGGATCACAACTCGATAAATCAACTCATCTTGGTTAATACTGGTCTTACGATATCCTTTGATGAATGATTCGATGGATAGGGTTCGCTCTTTTTCACCGTTTTTTAATATCACCTTTGCATTTCTGGCTATTAGCACCGGTAACGTATCGCTTATTGGTGATGCCGTACCCAGATTCCCCCCGATTGAAGCCATATTTCTGATCTGCAAGGAACCAAAAAATGATAAGATATGGTGAAGGTCCGGGACCTTATTCTCAACAATTGTCTTTACCTCTTCTATCGTCAGGCCTGCTCCCAGGTAAATATTTGATTGATCTTCTGAGTGCTCTTTTAGCTCGCGAATCCCTGAAATATCAATAATTTCTTCGAGGAGTTCTTGCTTTTTTGTTTGTTTGATGGCAATATCACTACCCCCGGTTACTATGTGTGCTTTGGGGTAATGTTTGATTAATGAAAGAGCATCACGAAGCGTTGCCGGCCTGAAATATTTTTGCCCTTGTGATTCTATTGCGATTGATTTTTCCAGATTACTTAGAGCTTTAAAAATGTTTTCTGCTTTTTTTTCTTTTAATGTAAGCTGGTGACCGTTAATTTTATCACATGCTTTTTCGGCAGCTTCAACGATGGGGCGGTATCCGGTGCAACGGCATAAATTCCCTGTCAGGGCATCATTGATAATTGTTTTTGAAGGTTTATCATAGTTTTTATAGAGCGCGAAGAGCGACATGACTATTCCGGGTGTGCAATATCCGCATTGACTTGCAAATGATTGAATTATTGCTTTTTGTACAGGGTGAAGCTCCCATTGATCGCCAGTTTTTTCTGCCAGGCCTTCGACCGTGATCAATTGTTTTCCGTGTATCATTGGCAAGAATAAAAGGCAGGATGTTACAGCTTTATAGGAGAATGAACCATTTTGATTATATTCGGCAAGAACAACGGTACATGCACCGCAATCACCTTCGGCGCACCCTTCCTTAGCCCCTTTATGGTCGGGCAGGGACCGGAGATAATTAAGAACAGTTGTTGTGGGTTTGTATTTAGTACTTTTTAAAAAATCAATTTCAACCAGGTTATCATTGAGAAGAAATTGTATTATGTGTTGATGTTGTTTCATTTTTTTCACACACTGTTTTTTACATCAATCAACTTAGCTACTATACTCAAAGCAATCTCAGTCGGTGTTAACGCTTTGAATTTTATACCAATAGGCATATCTATTTTGCCTATTTGTTCTTTTGTGAGTTTGTGTTTATTAAGGAAGTTTTCCCTGGCAACGGCAACCTTATTTTTGCTGCCTATCATCCCGAGGTAAGCATGTGGTTTTGTTGCACATATTGCTGTAACCTCTTCATCTTTAATGTGTTTCGGGGTGACCACGACAATGTATGTGTTGTTGTTAAACTCCAGGTCATTAATGGCGGTAATGTAATCTTTTTGTATTGTGGTTGCCTGGTGGATCTCAAATTCCTGAAAGATCCCATCACGCTCATCGATCATTGTGATGGAAAAGCCTAATTGAGCAGCCAGCTCAGCTACCGCTTTTCCTACATGCCCGGCCCCAAAAATAAACAACATGTTGGTTTGAACGATAGGTTCAATAAAGATTTCAACCTTTCCACCACAGCTCATATCAAGGTCGCCCTTTAATTCATAAATGAATTTCCCCGGCATCTTTTTCTTAATCATTTCAACGGCCGACTCAATTGCTTCTTTTTCCAGACTGCCACCTCCAACCGTACCAATGATTTTTTGATCCTCAAAGACGATCATTTTAGCCCCGGCTTTTTGTGGAACAGACCCATGCGTTTCAATTACGATGCAGAGTGCAGCTTTTTTTTGCTGTTGACGAATCTCTTTTATCTTGGAGAGTATATCTTCCATCTGTTTGAATTTACTAAATCTGGTAAAATGAGAGGTGTCTTTGCGCTATGGCCTCCCAGCTATATTCATCTTGTATGGTTTTGTAAGCAGCATTTCCAATTTTGTCGCTGAATGTTTTGTTGGTAAGAACCTTAATCATTGCATTTGCGAACTCTTTGGGGTTTTTGGGGTCAACGAGTATGCCATTTTCATCAGTATTGATCACATTGCGTATTCCCCCAAATTTCGATGCAACTACAGGCCTGCCACAAGCCATTGCTTCCTGGGTGGTCATACCAAAAGGTTCAAAAAGGGAGGGGAGGACAAAAAGTTCCGACTGCTGGTAATTGGCCGCCATATCCTCATCAGACACATACCCTATTATCTTTACTTTTTCTTCCATGTTTTTTTCTTTGATAATGGCGCGCATCTTTTCAAAAACACCAAGCTCCCTTTGTTTTGGTTTTGGGGATCCTCCGCCGATAACCAGATCAATATCATTAATCTCGTTAATTACCAGGGCAAATGCATCAAGCAAAAGATCGTGCCCTTTGTTTGTGTCGATACGGCTCAGGCAATAAACATATCTTGCAGGCAGTCCTGATTGAATATTCTGGTCTCCCTTATCAGGTAAATGAAAGCGATGTACATCAACGCCGGGTGGTATGGTAACAATATTATCAGCTTTGAAATTATAGAGATCAAACAATTTTTCCCGTTGAAGGTCGGTTGTAACCGACTGTGCATTTACAGTGCTGAAGACCCTGAGTTCTTCGCTGATACGATGGTTGAAGTTAAACTTTTTCTCCATCTCTAATGGGTCACCTCCCATTTGATCTCGTTTCCATGCACCAAGCGAATGTGCTGTAAAGAAACATGGTTTATCAAAGGCTTTGGCAACATCAATAGTTACAATACCGGCATCAACATAATGGCCGTGATAAAGATCATAGGATAACTTGTTGTTATTAATAAAGCCTATCATATTATCAGCCAGTTCGGGTAGCACATCATAAATAAATTCTTTAGGAATAAACTCCCATTTTCCAGCCGGAATACGAATCACTCGAACTCCGGGGTTCTCCGGAACCGAATCGATCTGTTTTTTGCTTTTATCGAACCACCGCGTATAAATATCTACATTTATCCCTGTTCTCGCAATTGATTTGGCCAGTTCCAGTACATACACAACCTGCCCCCCTGTGTCTGTCTGTCCAAGTTGAGGAACCGGGTCAACGTATCCATGGGTGCTGAGTAATGCTATGTTTTTAAGTGGTTGTGAAGTCATATGTTGTTATGTTATAATGAGTTTTTAGATTAATTTTATTTTTGTTACAAGCTGCAAGCTACAAGCCTCAAGCTGCAAGTTGAGGAGGGTAGCGATGAAACTTCGACGTGTCGCTTATTCGTTTTTAACTGCATCAAAATCTTTCGTCACAATTATATCTGCCAGTGTTTTATGTTTTGAAATAATTTCATGTTCTATCATTAATATTTTTTCGAGAAATTCATCTTGTTTCTCCCGTGCTCTTTTCTTCCTTGATTCCCTGGTATCATGTATGTTCCGGTCGATGAAAATCCGCATATCCGCTTGTTTAAGGCTTGTTGTATAGGTGCCTTCGGCAATAAGCACTTTGTATTTACTGAAATCGACAGTTTCCTTTCCAATTTTGTCTGCATCAAAATCGACCAGCGGTTTTTCGATGATTGTTTCACCTGCTTTGATCTGCGACAGTTCGTTATCCAGCAAATCAAGTTTTACCTCCTGCATGCCTACCCAGTTGATATCTTTTTCCCGTTGCTTTGCATTTGTTTTTGGGGGGTAAACAAAATAGTCGTCCTGCTGGAAAATGAATGTTTCAAATCCATTTTCCTTCAATTTTTCTGCGATTGAGGCAGCGATCTCTGATTTTCCGGCACCTGATTCACCGGCTACTGTTATAACGAATTTTGTTTTTACTTTCTCTATTTCCGGCAGTAAAATTGTTATAGCCTGATTTGCAGCTTTCCTGTGGTTGTTATCAATAATAAGGATATCGCCCTTCATAAATACAAAATTTAAACACTCTTTTATTTTTTTTGTCAAATTTACAATTTTTATTTAAGTTTGAACCGTACGACCGACACACAGCCCACGACTTAAGTCGTGGGTTAAATTTATGACCATGGAGATCTTTAATAAATTCAAAGCCGAATTATCAGGATTATATGAAGAGAAGGAAATAAGCAACCTTCTCTACATATTATTTGAAGAATATGCCGGCCTGAAAAGAGCTGAATTGGCTATTAGTAATGATCTGATCATTACTGATCCTGTTAAAGAAAAACTGGAAACAGCCGTAAATCACCTCAAAAACTATAAACCTGTTCAATACATTATTGGTAAAGCCTGGTTTTATGGCCTGGAGCTATTGGTAAACGAAAATGTATTGATCCCACGACCAGAAACAGAGGAGCTGGTTGACTGGGT
>CBDUSM010000073.1:0-6401 GCA_965369825.1 uncultured Bacteroidales bacterium | reverse complement strand
ATATCCTTGGAGCCAGTCAAGAGCATATATTCATGGTTTCTGACTTGCCTGACCCAACAACAAAAGTCACCTTCAGGTTCATTGATGCTGATCATAATCAGGTTGGCCCTTCTTACACCGAAGAGGGCACCTCATTAACATCTGCTTTATGGTATATTGAACTGGATACTTTCAATTTGCCATTATCCCCTCAGGTTAATGTGGAGATCACCTATAAATCGGATAGCATTGCCAATTATTTCATTCCGTATAAAGTACACAATGACACGGTTGTATTTGAGGCAACAGAAGGCTGGGGCCCGTTTATTACAAATAATTATACTTTTTCCGACACTTCCTGGCACCCTGTTCCGGAGTTAAATAATACGTTTACTGTTAGAAACCTTCCTCCCAGAGTCGATACCCTGGAGTTTCAAATTTTAACCGCCGATTCAACCGTTGTTGATTCCTTGGTTGTTTGTGCTACTCAGGGCCACGGCCACTTCCTTGATTCTGCCGTGTTTCCGAATGTGAGAATGGATTTATTGCCTTTATCAACAAGGTATCTGAGAACATTGATCCGCTGTAATGGAGCGCCAAAGGAGGGCCTGGAATTTCATAAAGCATTGACAGTTATGCCTCAGAAACCCAAATTGATCAGTAAATCTAAAGGAATTACCTTACATGATTCGATAGGTGTGTTTACTCAAAATCTAATTGCCGGCCAGGCATTAATGGTTGACAGTGTGAAGAAAGCCGTTATTATAAACAGCCCTGGAGAGCGCATGGTTGAAGAACCCCATAACTATAGAGGCCCTTATAGCCTTGACATAATGGAAGATGGCCATTATACCGTAGAAGCATGGCTGAAGTTTGATCGTGAAAAGATCATGAACACTTATTACAAAGAGATGACGATTATGTCGGTTGACCTGGTTTGGGCATTTAAAATCTATTCAGAGAATGGTTCATTTGGAATAGAGATCTCCTCGTTGGCTGGTGGAGAAGCACGGCAGCTTTATTATATTTTTGGGATAGAAGAAGCGGCCTTTCAGCATCAGGATTGGCATCATATTGCCTTTGTGGCTGGCGACCCTCTGCAGAATGCATTGTTTTATTTTGACGGTTGGCTACTTGGTTCTTATTATAATAACATAAATTATAATTATATATTGAACAATATTGATTACAAAGCTGCATGGCAAACGAAGCCCCTCATGATAGGGGGAAGTAACCCTCAAAACACCAAATCCTCAACAGATTATAGTTTTATCACTGGCATGGATGAAGTCAGGATATGGGATAGATCATTAACCCATGAAGAAATAAAAGAAGGCATGCATAAAACCATTTTACAGGATGATAACCTGGTTGGTTATTGGAATTTTAATGACCTTCGAAACCGGCTGAATATAGTTTCTGACGTAAGTTATAAGAATAATACCGGCCAGTTAGAGAATGGAGCCACTTTTATTCCTCAACACCCAGGTATCCAAGAGCTTATGGATACCATCATTATTCATTCCAGCAATGCACTTACTGATTCGATAAAATATTCTTTTGTTGATAACAACAACCAGGTTATCGATTCGGTTACTATAAATACTCACCATCATAAGACTACTTTATCATATGACATTTCAGCCCTTCCTTATTCTGTTGATTATCTCCGGATAACTGAATACTTACCTGATAACAATGAATCATGGTATATGTCATATTACGATATGGACGAGTTAGCTCCTGTACCTATTGCTACCCCACGATTGAATTGGAACACTTATTACCATAGCGGTGACAATATTGGCCGGTTTTACGACTACATTGTTGTGTCGGGCCTTCCGGAAAATGCTGAGAAAGTAGTTCTGGGCCTTGAGAAAGAGGGGGAATATTTCGACACGGTTACGATAACCGAAAACAGTATTCCTTATCAGTATTCCCTTACCTTAAACGGGACAGATAATTATGTTGAAACGTCAAATATCCTGGATTCTCCCGATGGGTTTTACTATACACTGTGGTTTAAAACTACTACTAAAAGTGGAGGAAAGCTGATTGGTTTTAGTGAATCACAAAATGGTACCAGCGGATACCATGATCGTGAACTCATTATGATGCCCGATGGCTCATTGCGGTTTATTTTTTACAATGATCGCTCAACCGTTACCTTATCAGCCTCTAATAAATATAATGACGGTGAATGGCATTCAGTATCAGCAGTGATTACAGGAAATTTAGCAAGTTTGGATGTTGATGAATGTACAGTAGATGCCTGGGATGGATCCCTTGCTATGAAAGATTACCAGGGTTACTGGATCGTTGGCCGGTATAACGAAAGCGAAACCTACAACCCGGAATCCATTGCTGAGTATTTTCAGGGTTCCTTAACTCGAATAGGAATATATCATTATTATGATGATAATTCTGGGCGTTATGTGATATCCCGGAATTCTCCCCTTACTTCAACTGGAAAAAATCCCCCTGCCCATATGTTTTACAAACTTGATGAGGGAAGCGGAACCTTTGTGCATGATTCTATTGGTGATAACCATGGTACATTGAAAGGCAGCTCTCAGAAATGGACACTGGATAAGTCCCTTTCGTATGCCGTGTGGGAAAATAATTTGCTTAGCAAGCAACCAGGTACCTATACCTTCTTCAGTACAGTTTTTTATCCGGGGAAAGCAGTGGAAGGCGTCCACTACCCTCTCGGTAAGTTTATTATAAAAGATCCCTTACCGGGATATCAGTTTGACTATAATCTCACATTAGGGATTGGTTATTTTAATGAAGCTACTGAGTTAATAAACACCTTTGAGTTCTTTACTAATTTTACGCAAGAGGGGCAGCCCGATTGGAAAGAAAACTTCGTTAAGTATTTGCTACTATCTCCCGACCATCAGGTAGTGTCTGAAGACATATTTACTTTTACTGAAACAAATCTGGAAGGCACGTTAGATATAGATATGGGAGATGCACCTACAGGAAGTTATCTGATCATTCAAATAGGTTATCATACACATGATAATGTGGCCCATGTGACCAATGCTTTTCCCATCCCGATATTGATCAGGCCGATGTTGGCCCCAAAAGTGACCGGTAATTTCGGGCCTTTTGACCAGGCCATTGCTCCAGGTACAATGGAACAGGAAAACACATTTCTTATTACCACAGAGATCTTCTCCGACCTAAATAAGATAGTGGGTAGGTTTTATGATGAACAAGGCCAGGAGATCGTAAGTGTGGATGCTGTGAATGTCAACGATACTACCTGGCATATTACCTACGATATGGGAAAACTTTCACCGCCGGTAACATTGTTGAAGTTTGAATATTATTTAGGCACGCATAACTTTCTGGCCGTAGTTGAAGGTCCGTTCAAGATTCCCATCCACAAAACAAGGCCGCGGTGGTTTGACTTTATTCCTGACAATGACTTTTCGGATATTCATGAATATGCCGATAGTGTTGCCTTTGCAGTAAAAACAACCTTTGGAAAGGATAATGCCAGTAATATTAAGGTAGATCTGACTATTCCCGACTGGGTACCGTTTTTAGGCGGAAGCGGTAGCAAAATTAGTGCACCGTCATCAAAAGTCTACCTGCGTTATACAAAAGCGGATTATAAACTCAAATTGGACGAACCACCCGTTTTTTCACAGAATGTTCTTAACCTTGGAGCGGATGCTACTGATAACTTATCTTTTGATTTTCATGCCAGTGAAACGGATTCATATTACCTGGATGATAAAAACGACTTGTTTGCCAGCCAGAATTTTTCCATCGGTGGAGGGGCGTCGTATTCTTTTGACTGTGAGGGAATTGAGGAGAAGGCACAAGAGTTATTGAACATGGTTACTGCAGTGGAAGACCCGGTCTTTGCTCCTAAATTTGGAATTTCATTTTCTGGTGAGCTGGATTATTCTTCCAGGTTACACTTAACAATTGATACAAATACCGGACATTGGGGTTCGATAGGGGATCTTGAAATAGATGCCAATCCGAACCATACACATGCATATCAAAATAGCGCTTCCTATCATTTTTTATCACTTACACTTGGTGTAGACTTTGAGGTTGGCATGACATTTCTTGACGGACTTGTTGAAGGGGATTTTGATACTGACCTTTATCTTCCAATGGGTTTTGGACACTCCTATGTGACAGTACCAAGACTTAATGAAAGACCATTAAAGTCGGTTGGGTTTTCGGTATATGGTAAATTTGTAATTAAGGTACTTTGGGGCTGGTATGAAAAAACAATCTGGGGCCCAAAAATGTTCTACTCAACTACGCTTTGGGGCGACGATATGTCAAAGTGTTTTCCGCCTCAGGAAAAAGATGATTTGTTTGTAGAAAGTATCTCTGCCAATTCTTCCTGGCCTGAACTTAACGATGAAATACTACCTGTCAGCGGCTATTCTAAGATGCCGATGGCCTATCCCGAGCAGTCAATAATCTGCTCAGATAACTATAAAATGTTTACATGGCTTGAAAGGGGAGATTCATATGGAGAAAGGAACGCTGTGGCGAGATTTATCACTGATTCAACAGGGAAGTTTTCAGAAAAAATTACGTTAGAAAACAATAATCATGCGATAAATCACCCTTCTTCTGCTATTTTGAGTGATAATACACTCATTACAACCTGGACACAAACACGCCATACCAATGAAACTATCCTGGAGGTTAAATCGTCGGATGTGATTAATGATTTTGTCCTGGCCCAGGATATCTGGTTTGTATGTTATGACCTGGAAAATGGTACTATACAAAAGCTTGCTATGCTCGATGATGATACTACTTTTCTAACTTCCGGCAGAACGGAAGGAAATCCTGAGGTAATACCAATTTCTGATAATCGCGCACTGATCGTTTGGCAGGTGGTGGACGTTGCGATACACAAATCTGATATCTGGTATGTAGTGCTTGAAAAACAGAATGATACCTGGACGGTTTCTCAACCTGCGGTAGTGACAGAAATAGAAGGCATAGAGACATCCCTGGAAATTGCATCTCCAAAAGAGGATATGGCTGTAATGGTATGGATGAATAACAGTGTGGAAAATACGCAGGAAAAGCGTATTATGACAGTTACCTATAATGAAATGGAGTGGACGCAGCCCACTGAACTAATCACCCAGGATGATAACCATTATCTCAATTACATGGATATCGCTTTTAACAATGGACTGGGAGCAATGGTCTGGACCACTTTTGTTAAGGATTCAGCAACCCATCGGTATGAAACATTGTCGCTGCTTCCCTGGGACCCTGTTCAGGATCAATGGAGTGGTGCAACGCCCATCAGGTTGATGACAGATTCAATCTCTCACCTTCAACTTCCTGAGATTACAGTTGACGAAGAGGGCAATGCAGCGGTAGCTTGTAAGGTTGAGCACTTTATTAAAAAAACTGTAGAAATCAGCATATGCCAGGTTGATTTGCTTGTTGGCGATCTTAACTATCCGTTTAGCCCATGGAGCCACATTGTGGCAAACGAATTTGTTTGTGATACGACAAAGCAGGTTGCTGACCTGGATATTTCATTTGTTGGAAAGGATACATTAATGATCTTGAGCCAGGAGTATGTGATGTTGCCAACAAATTCGCCCTTTGAGCCGAAGAATGGGATAATTTTTGGAAATCGGTACATGAACCTTGTGTTGCGTAGTTTTTATATTGATGATGAGGGATCGGTTGAGGATATTAATGAATATGATTATTTTCTGGGAATAGAGGATGATTTGGATTATTCCTCTGATGTCAGGTTGTATCAAAATTTCCCAAATCCTTGCCTTGGCAGTACAACCATACAGTTTTACATTCCACATGATACACCTGTAAAACTTGAGCTTTTTGACATGAATGGTGTTAGGACGGCCGTACTTGTCGACAATAAGCTTTTGCCCGGCTTGTATGAGATTAACCTGAATACTAACATATTGAAACCAGGTCCATACATTTATAAGCTGACCACTGATGATGCCGTTAGGACATTGAAGATGATGGTGGGATACTAAATACTGATTTAGTAGACGCACGGATGTGCGTCTTTTCTTGATTATCAATCCAATTATTGATTTGTGTTGTTACCGCCGATTTGTCTCCGGCAATAAACGACGATAATGATTTTGGTTTACGATAAAATTCGGATTGGTTAACGGATTGTTGGGGTTGACGGGTTGTTGGGGTTGATCGGATGGTTGGGGTTGTTCGGATGGTTGGGGTTGTTCGGATTGTAGAGACGCACGGCCGTGCGTCTCTACGTGAAAACCGTAAAAACCGTAAAAACCGTAAAAACCGTCCGTCCCGTTTGAACCGTCCGTCCCGTTTGAACCGTCCGCCCCGTTTGAACCGTCCGATTCATTCAAATTGTCCGATTCATTCAAATTGTCCGTTACGTGCGTTTTTTTATAATT
>CBDUSM010000072.1:0-6422 GCA_965369825.1 uncultured Bacteroidales bacterium | reverse complement strand
TTCCTTCCGAACTTCTGGGACCGGATACTCCTGATGGTTCGATTGATATTATCCGTGTCGACCCGGCTGACAGCCGCAGAATTTTCCTCGGACTTTCACCACTTAAACCATACATTAGCAGGGGTCCCCAGGAAAAAAAAATATCAACCATGTTGGTCTGGTCTGTTGACAGAGGTGATAACTGGAACTTGCTCGCCAGTTTTCCGGGAAGCAAGGTTCTGGGAATTTTCCCGGGAAGTTTGTTTGGAAAAAAAGATGAGATAACTGTAATTACCGATGAGGCATGTGTAAGGATTGATGAAAAAACGGGCGAAACAGTACGGTTCCTGTTACCTGAAGGGCAGATAGATGCGGCAGGAAGTGGCACAAACACCGAAGGGACTGTGATCTATATCATCGCTAAAGTAGAACGTAATGAAAATGGGGATTTTGCCGGAGGTGTTTATCGTAGCAGAGACGGAGGAGAAAACTGGACAAGGGTCAATGGTCATTTGCTCGATGATGTTCCCGAAGGCAGGGTGCCTCGTTTCATTACTCTTGGTGTATGCGAAAGCCGGCCGGAAGTTGTTTACTTATCGGATTATACTCCCGCTTCGGGTCCGGATAATAAGTCTCTGGTCCGCTATGAATTATATAAGACAGAGAATTTTGGGGAGAGCTGGGAAGTAGCCTATTCGGCCAACTCGGTTGAAGTATTGACCGGTAATTACGAGGAATCCTGGCTTAACCGCAGCTACGACCCCGGCTGGGGCGGGCATGTTCTGACCCTGGGAGTAGCACCTTCTAATCCCGACATCTGTTATGCTACAGATTTCGGACGAGCCTATCGTACCTTCGATGGCGGAATCACCTGGAAGCAGGTATGTAGTCACAATTATCCGGATGGTTCGGTTTCAAGTACCGGACTTGATCTGACCTGCTGTTACGGGGTAAGTTTCGACCCCTTCGAAAAGGATCACTTAATAGTATCATATATCGATATCGGATTGTTCCATTCTTATGATGGAGGTGAAACATGGCATCACCTTGTAGAGGGAATACCCAGAAATTGGGTAAATACATGTTATTGCCTGGTATTTGATCCTGATGTTAAAGGGCGTGTCTGGTCCACCTGGGGCAACAAACATTCACTTCCACGGTCGTCCCAGTTCAATGACGGCGATTTCGAGCGTTTTACCGGAGGTGTTGCTGTTTCCGATGATGGCGGGCGTACCTGGCGTAAGAGTAACACCGGGCTTCCGGAAAAATCTATCTGTACCTGGTTGCAAATCGACCTGAACAGTCCTGAAAAGGCCAGGACTTTATATGTCAGTATCTTCGATAAGGGAGTGTATAAATCCATTGATGATGGCCGGAATTGGACCGAAGCAAATACCGGACTCGGAGACAACCGTTATATTTGGCAGATACGCCAAACGGGTAAAAAACTGTTCTCTCTCAGCGTGAGAGGTTGGAAATGGGCTGAAGTTGTGATGGATGGAGTACTCTATAGCAGTGAAGATGGAGCTACAACCTGGCAGATGGTCACGTTGCCTAAAGGTGTTAATGCACCAAGTGACCTGCTGATCGATCCGGATAACTCCCAAAGTATGTATCTGAGTTGCTGGCCCAGTCATGTTGACGGGAAGGATGTTTGTGGTGGTGTATATAAAACTGAGGATGGTGGTGAAACCTGGAAACAGGTTTTTGATGAAAGGGTACGCGTGTTCGCTGCCGCTTTTGATCCCCGGAACTCCCAGACCATTTTCATCAACACCTTCCAGAACGCGGCATATCGAAGCGATGATGGCGGTGGTGCCTGGGACAGACTGGAAGGATACCGGTTCAAGTGGGGACACTGCCCGATCCCTGATCCCCGGAATCCGGATATGCTATTCCTGACCACGTATGGGGGTAGTGTTTACTACGGTCCTGCCCGGGGTACGCCGGAAGAATTTGGCCGAATCGAAAACATACCTGAATCGTGGTGGTAAAGGCAAAATCTGCCAGGGTCTGCGGGTAGGCTAGAAGGGAAGGGAGGACCTGCCTATCCGACGTAGTATACGAAGGTGGGGCAGAGTTTGGAGAAAAAAGCATGGAGCATGGGGAAAGACCAATGAAAAGATCAATGAATGTTCATGTTGCATCAATAAATGCTTTGAGACTTATGTAATTACAATAGGTACAGCTCAGGAAGGCATACAGGATTGACTACCAGCAGGGAAACCAGGAGGTGTTTTATTATTTGTAAATACATGTTTTACTTTTAAATCCCCACCTCACGGATTTGCACGGCGCAATGATATTCACACCTATAGATAACATGAGACAATTTCTGACACTTACTCATGTTACAAATATAGGCATAGCCAACAGAACATTACTACAGTCAAAAACGGTGGGTTTTAAATTTAAACTAAATAAAATTAATCAGCATTTAGCCTGCATTATTCATGAATAAGATAAAAGACAAAAGTAAAAAGTTAAAAGTGAATTACTTGCATAATAAATTTAGATTTCTTTTTTATGGAAAATTTATTTGTCTATCAAACATACTATGTTATTAGTACTTTTGTCTTTATCCTTTTATCTTTTTTCTTTCTGATTAATTTGTGAATTAATCAGGTTAGGAATACATCAAGTTATATTAGTCCAGCAATCCATAGCTTTTCATTTTATTAAAAAGTGTCTTTCTGCTAATTTTAAGCATATTTGCTGTATTTGTACGGTTATTTCTGCACTTTTTAAGGGTATTGACAATAATTTCTTTTTCCACTTTTGAATTTACCAGCTTCACTTTTTCATCAAGTCCGTTTTTACCAATTTCGAAATTCCCTTCAACCTCCGGATATCCGCATACTCTAAGTGGAAGTGTTTCTTCTGTAACCAAATTTTCATGCGCCAATATCATAGCGCTTTGAATAGCGTTTTCCAGATCACGGATATTCCCAGGCCAGTGATATTGCATTAACAATTCCATTGCCGGTTTACTAATGCTTTGTACATTTAATTTTAATTGTGAATTGTGTTTTTGAATAAAATGCTCCACCAACAATGGTATATCTTCCGTTCTTTCCCTTAAAGGTGGTATGGTAATCGTAAAAATATTCAGGCGGTACAATAAATCTAATCGAAAACTATCGTTTTGTACTTTTTCTGCAAGATTTTTATTTGTTGCAGATATAATGCGGACATTTACCGGTATCGGTTTCCTGCCCCCTATCCTGTTTATTTTGCCATCTTCCAAAACACGCAGGAACTTTACCTGGGCTTCTATTGGTAATTCGCTAATTTCATCTAAAAACAGTGTGCCTTCATGGGCTTGTTCAAATTTACCGATTTTGGTATCTTTCGCATCTGTAAATGCACCTTTTTCATGCCCGAAAAACTCACTTTCTAACAATTGAACCGGGATTGCACCACAATTAACTGCAATCAAAGGATTTTCCTTTCTCTGACTATTATAATGGATTGCCTGGGCAATTAGCTCTTTTCCAACACCACTCTCACCTTGTATTAATACGGTGGCATCTGTTTCACATACTTTTTCAACCTGTTTAAGAACTTTGCCCATCTCATCACTATTGGCAATAATATTGCTAAAGGAATATTTATTGTCCAGTTTTTGTTTCAGGTCTAATACCTGGAAGGTTAGTTTTTTATGACTAATTGCCCTGTGCAGTAAAAGCAACAGCTTATCATTGTCAAAAGGTTTTTCTATATAGTCATAAGCTCCGCATTTTATAGCTTTTACAGCTAAAGATACCGCACCGTAAGCAGTAATTATTATAATCACCATTTCAGGGTATTTGGATTGAATCAATTCCATTGTTTCAATACCATTCATTCCGGGCATATTCTGATCCATTAGCACTATATCCGGTTTAAAGGAATCCACAGCATTAATGGCTTTGATCCCGGAATCTACCGCCTTTACTTTAAATCCTTCATCAGTAAGGAAATGGTACAGTATTGTCCTTATTTTTTTTTCATCATCTACTATTAGTATCCTGGTTTCCATTATATTTTAATGTTACATCATTATCATTTAGTATTTTATCAAATTTGCAAAGTAAGCAGTGAACAGTATGATAAGACAAAACTGTTCACTGTTTAATGTTCACTTTTCACTATTCCCCACCGGTAACTTAACCATCACCTTCGTTCCCCTGCCCAATTTACTCGTAACAGATATATCCCCCTCATGTTGAACAACAATTCCATAAGAAATAGACAGCCCCAAACCTGTTCCATCATTTTTGGTTGTAAAAAAAGGGTCAAATATTTTTTCAAGGTTTTCTTGTGAAATACCCATGCCATTATCAATTACAGAAATAATAAATTCCAATACAGGTTTGTCAAAACCCTTCTCAATCCTTTCATTCCAGTCAATGCTTACTGTGATTCTACCTTCATCTTGTATGGACTGGATGGCATTCATTAAAATGTTCAGGAAGACTTGTTTTAATTGAGACGAGTCAGCAAATAATTCTATTTTGTCAGTATTATACTCCAGCGCAATATTACAATTTTTCTTTTTGGCAGTATTAGTAATAAGCAGGATTGATTGATTAATAAGTTGTTGTAAGTCAACTTGCTCCAGTCTGAGTTTATCCGGATTTGAAAAGGATAATAATCCGTGTATAATCTCATTAATCCGGTCAACCTCCCTTAATAGTTCCGAGGTCATTTTTGCTTTAACAGGGTCTTTAATATCTTTTTGTACATATTGTATGGTACTGCGTATCGAGGTTAAAGGGTTGCGGATTTCATGGGCTGCACCGGCAGCCAGCTGCCCCATCATAGCCAGGCGGTCAGTTCGGTACATTTTTTTTAACCTGTCTTTTTGGTTTTGGTATAAATTAGCATTTTCAAATGCAATAGCAGCCTGGTCTAAAAGTATTTTCAATAATTCTATTTCTTCATTTAGGTAATCTTTTCCATTGCTTTTTTGTCCGATAAATATCAACCCGATTAACCGGTTCATTACCTTTAAAGGATGGATATAACTAACATCCATTTCTTTTAGCATGTTTCGTTCATAAGATGAAAAAAATGAGCACACACTTTCATTCTGGGCAAGCAATATATGCTTCTCATTCACAGATAACCAGTAGATTAGTTTATCTTTTGGGGTGAAGTAAAATTTAGTGTACTGGTTTTTACTTACACCAATAACATTTGTAAGCGTATACCTGTGATAATCTTCATTGTATAAAAACAGAAATATCCTGTTTACATGGATGATTTCCTGGATCTTTGAAACAATATTCGATTTTAATAGCTCAGGGTCAATGATTAATGAGATAGTTTTGTTAAACTCTGATAATGCTATTTTGTAGCTTTCATATTCTTTTCGATTTTGGCTAAAACCTAATTTAAGTTTCATTTTGTTGGCTGTTAGCTTATGGTACTTAGCAACAGACAGTACTATTCCGGCTGTAATTGCGAAAAACCAATTGCCAATAGCTAAATACCGGTAAAACACAAAGATAAGAAAACTACATCTAAAATAGCGATTTTGGGTAAAAGATTACACCCTTATTTACCCATTTACACATCTATACTATCTTCTGTAAATTATATTTACCTGTATTTCAATACATTAAGATTAAAATGAAATTATGGCACTTAATTTGTTTAATCAGACAATATAAAAATTTATATATTATATGAGGATCACAACTATTTTACTTTTAATTTTTTCCCAAACATTGGTTTGTTTTAGCCAGGATAGCATTATTTTAACCTATGAACAAGCTGTTAGTATCGCGTTGAATGAAAGTTATACCATAAAATCCCATCTGGAAAACAAAACTGCCATGCAAAGCTATTTTATGTATCATAAAGCACAATTTAAACCCCGTTTGGATTTCAATATTTTTGCTCCGGATTGGAATGAATCTGTTTCGCAGATTAACAGGGTAGACAGCCTGCCTGTTTTTAATTCCACCGGTTCTTTCAGAGTGGGTGGCGACCTGAGTTTTACCTATATCCTGCCAACAGGCGGTAATTTTGCATTGCATTCAATCATGTACCAAGAGAATTTAACCACAACACTGGCAACACAGGGATATACTAAACTAACAGCAGATCAGGCATATACAAAAGTAGGTATAAGTTTTAACCAGCCCATATTTACGAAGAATACCCTAAGGGAAAATCTCAAAGAAGCAGAATACAGTTATCAAAGGGCTTCCAATTATTATACTCGTGGACAAATGGATATTGTGTATAATGTTACAGATGGCTTTTATTCTTTATATCGTGCTACAAGGGAAGTTGAGATTAATAAAGAAAAACTACTAAATTCAAAGGAAGCTTATCGCATTGCCAGGTTAAAACTTGGTGCAAAAAGGATTGCCGAAGCAGAAGTGCTAATAGCCGAAGTGGAAGTGGAGCAGGATAAAGCCAGGCTGTCTGAAAGTATAAGCAACCGGGAA
>CBDUSM010000071.1:0-6425 GCA_965369825.1 uncultured Bacteroidales bacterium | reverse complement strand
GTCAATTATCAGGTGTCGCAAATTTATCACCCCAAAGCCCACTTCTCCTTGAGGAGAAGAAGCAGAAGATGAGGTGAAAAAAGTGGCCTGGGGATGAGGTAGTAACTATGGAACAACAATGAGGAACAATAATGAGGAACAATAATGAGGAGTAACCAATAACAAATAAGAAATTAGAAAAGCTTGAGGCTTGCAGCTTGCAGCTTGTAGCTTAAAGCTTGCAGCTTGAGGCTTGCAATTCAATCAGTTTGTTCTAAAGGCTAAATACTAACACCAAAGCACCTGCCTGCCATAAAGATTATTTTTTCATCCAATTTTGTCGTATATTTGTATGTGGCCTCTGATTAGCTGAAATGATAAACAACCACTCAACCATGATGAAAAAAATATTGACATTGCCTTCCTGCCAATGAATTTTCCATATACCATGACTCCGGAAATGGTTGCTAAGGCAGCAAAAAGAATTAAACCTCAAATATTATATCCATATCATTTTGGGAACACCGACACTTCAATCATAACAAAATTGCTTCAGGATGAGAACGGCATAGAGGTTCGAATCTGGAAATTACCTTAAAGCCTGATTACTTTGTTGATACATTGAATTATGGTGATGTTATTCATGAATCATCACATAACTGGGCTTTCGCAGTAAAAAAATTCTGCATTAGAAATGAAGATGGCAATATCCGTGAAGGTACCTGGGTAGAAGGAACGGATTATTTTGTCGGATTACGAATGACTTTTGGCCTCACTCGCCATTTTGGCTGGGTGAGAGGTGAAATAATCGAAGCAGGGGAAGGGAAGGGATTTTGTTTAATCATAAAGGATCTGGCTTATAATGCTACTCCTTTTGAACCCATTTTTGCCGGGGAGGGCTTGCCAAACAGGGCGATGAACCTGATGGCCACAGATCACAGTAACTTCAAGGACGGAAGAGACATCATGTATTCATTTGAAAAAGCCTTCCACGAAGAACTTATTTCAGAATACCGGCTTTTTGTGGTAAATGCTGATTTACCTGGTATCTTCAACCCGGATGCAGCTAACAACGTAGCCATTAGTAATTATCTAACCATAAATACCGGATGTGAAGATTATACCGGTGTTTTAACTTCCACTTCCACTACTACAACCAGTGAATTAATTAAGGATCTTCAGCGTTATTTAGTATATGTCCTTGCTGTTGATGCATCGGGGATTTCCGACAGTAATAAACTTTCGCTTCCCTCCGAAGAGATCATGTTGGCCCATCAAACAGATCAGGTTTCAACCCCCGGACTGGTGGATATTGATAATTATGGAGATAGCAGGGATCTAATGGTTCACTTTGAGAAGGCTTTCAATGAATCTAATGTTAAAGAATACAGGATAATGTTATTGACTGAGGAAAATGCAGAAATCTTTAATATGGAAGATGCAAATAGCCTTAGTGATGATCATTATCTTACTATCCAACCCAAACCCGGGAATTACAGTGTGAGTTTGTCAGATTTGAAAATGGATGTCCGGGGAAACACCATTATCAATGGCGGGAAATATTGTGCTATTATTCAATCTGTTTGCGATGGTATTCATACTGATTTTGACAACATCAGCGATTATTCCAATTTGACAATGCTTTCTCTCCCAAGCAATTTGCACGCAGGGCAAAACGAACATGGAGCTATCCGCTATTTTGACTTTGTGCCGGATCTGAGTGTGGAAATCAATTGTTCTGTTCAGATTGATGTGGATGATGATGGGATTAATGACTTAATAGTGAAAAATTATTATTATGAGCATAATACAACTTTAGTCCTGACCAATTCAATTGAGGTGCTTAACGACTGGGAATTTGCCGGCAATAATGAAAATCATGCTTATAAATTGGAGATATATGATCAGGTTTCAAATGACCTTACCTGGAAAGAGGGGGAAGCACTTTTGTGTAGCTTTGATAATAATGTTGGGTGTACTCCGGTAACCAACGGTTACTGGACAGATTCTCAGGAAGGGTACCTGGGGTTGCGACTGGTAAAAGAGGGTGGGTGGACAATTTACGCCTGGGTTAGAATTGGTGAAAACGGTACGCGCATCATGGATAAGGGTTTTTTACTGCATCCGGAACGCTTCAGGGATGACAATGTTCAAATCTATCCAAACCCTGTTAAAGACAAAGTTTTTATCAACCTTTCAAATGATGAAGAGATACATCATCTCGATGTTTCAATATTCAACGCTATGGGGCAAATGCTTGTAAGAAAACCTGCCTTATTGTATAACTATGGAACCTATTTGTTGGATTTTAAAGATGTTCCGGGAAAGGATGGCGTATATTTCATCAGGGTAGAAAATGATGAAAACAGAACCACGAGGA
The DNA here is from genome assembly GCA_965369825.1 of uncultured Bacteroidales bacterium. GTDB lineage: Bacteria > Bacteroidota > Bacteroidia > Bacteroidales > JAGONC01 > JAGLWB01. The sequence goes on along the minus strand of CBDUSM010000071.1, from coordinate 4,066 downwards.
AGATAATCCGCCTTAAATAATTTTCATCGATTAATCCATTTCATTCATTTGTTTTTCTGTATTTTTGCAAGCCATTAAAATAAAATAAATGGACTTATTATCCAATAGTTATTTTGCTCTTTTTCTGATAATTTCACTCGGATTTATTCTTGGAAAGATAAAAATCAGGGGCATCTCGCTCGATGTGTCGGCAGTTCTCTTTATTGCATTGTTATTTGGACATTATGGCGTACTGGTTCCAACTGATTTTCAGTATATCGGCCTTACCTTATTTATTTTCACCATCGCCATTCAGTCCGGGCCTGGTTTTATACAGTCGTTCCGTAAACAGGGAATCCCTCTTTTCATCCTGACTCTCATACTGGTTTCCTGTGCCTTGCTGATTTCTATCCTTTGTTCATATTTTTTGAATATTGACAAGGTCATTGGGATTGGTTTATTTGCAGGTGCTATCACCAGTACACCAGGATTGGCAGTCGCTATAGACGTTACTGGCTCTTCTATGGCTTCAATCGGTTATGGAATTGCTTATCCTTTTGGGATTTTGGGGGTTATTATTTTTGTCAGATTGTTCCCAAAGATCATGAATATTGACCTTTCAAAAGCAGAAAAAGATATCAGGGATCAAACGAAGGCTGAGTACCCTGAGATTCATTCAAAACAGTATATTGTTGAAAATCAAAATATCATTGGGAAACCATTGAAGAAACTCCAAATTCGTACCATGACAGGTGCAAGCATTACCAGGGTTCTTCAGGACGAAAGAGCTATAACCCCTATGCCTGATTTAATTCTGAATAAAGGAAACCTGATCAAGGCTGTTGGAACAGATGAAAACCTTGAGAAGGTACGATTACTGGTTGGATCAGAAACCGACAGGGAGATTCCTTTGGCAAAAGACTTTGTTGTGGAATCGGTGCTGGTCACCAACAAGAAGGTTGTTAATAAAACTGTTGAACAGCTCAACTTGTTTTCTGCTTATGGAGCCACAATTGCAAGTATACGGAGAAGTGGTATTAATATTGCTTCAACTCATAGAACACATATTCTTTTTGGCGACAAGTTGATGATCGCCTGTAGCAAAGATAATATGAAAGAAGTTGTTCGATTGCTTGGAAACGAAGTCAAAAGGCTTTCTGATACTGACTTTTTCCCGATTGCTGCAGGAATTGTTCTAGGCATTCTGATAGGTCAGATCCGCATAGTTTTTTCTGATCAGTTTGTGTTCAGCCCCGGGCTAACAGGTGGGGTTCTGATCGCTGGCCTTGTTCTGAGCAACCTTGGGAAAACCGGCCCTATTGTCTGGACAATGTCGGGCACTGCAAATCATTTGCTTCGCCAGCTTGGATTGCTGTTTTTTCTTTCTGCTGTTGGAACTCATGCCGGATCACACCTTGTAGAAACTTTTACACAGTATGGCGCGGTGTTATTTCTGGCCGGTGTGGCTATTACACTGGTCCCAATGATCCTTACAGGCATTGTTGCTACCTATTTTTTTAAAATGAACGTGTTCACATTTATGGGTGGACTAACGGGAGGGATGACCAGTACTGCCGGATTGTCTGCCATTGATTCCATGACTGACACCAATACTGCCCAACTTGCTTATGCAACAGTCTATCCCATTGCTTTGGTGCTGATCATCGTTGCAATTCAAATCATTTCTTATTTTGTTTAGAGGCAATTTTTCAGACGGATCCGGCGATGTTACGGGTAATTGGGGTACTGCCAACCAGGAGAGTAACCGAGGGCGGTGGACAGTCAGAGGCGACAAAGATTCAGGCCAGATCATTGTGACTTACCCAAATGGCAATCAATCGGTGTATAACTATAGAGTCCATATTGAGAGAGGTGAATATTATTATAATGAATATAATATTAACGGAAGTCATTACTAAAAGACTGCCCTGGAGTGAAAGCTCTGGTGTTTGGTGAAAAAAATATTTTTATTGGGGGTTACCTTTTATGCTAAATCCTGATTAATATATAGAGTAACTTATTTTTCTAAAGAGGAGGTTTTTTGGAAAGATTTACTTTTAAAACTGGGGTAATTATTTACCCCTTTTTTTTTTTGCCTGTCAGGTGTTTCACCTGACAGAAGCGTCTTTTATTCCCCTCGACACTTCACACCAGAAGCTTTAAATGACACCCATACCGTTTTCCCTTCCCGCAAACCCAGACTCTTTGTTGATTGCTTGCTGATAATAGATGTTAGCATCACCCCAATATCAATAACTACCTCCATTCCTTTGATGCCTGGATGCAATTCCTTAATCACACCATTAAAATTATTAATGGCACTGGCCGACAATTTGTCAAGTGAAATAGTAATATCTTCGGCATTGATAATCAAATGCCCGTTACCTTTAGATTGGTTGTTTAGCAGATACAAAATCAGGTTTTGATGGCCCCTTACCCTTGCCTGACAAAGACCTTCCTCCGTTTTATTAAGGTTCACCGGAATATAATTTTTTAAACCAATAAATTCTGCTACAAAGGATGTTTTCGGATGATGGAATATCTCAGCTGGTGTTCCTGACTGAATTATTTGTCCATTTTGAAGAATAGCTACTTTATCGGCCAGGGTGATTGTTTCTTCATAGTCGTGGGTGACGTGAAGGATTGTTTGCCCTGACTGATGGATTTTTCGAAGTATAGTACGGATATCCTTTCGCAATTGAACATCCAATGATACCAATGGCTCGTCCAGCAGTAGCAGTTTTGGTTTTAGTATTAAAACACGGGCCAGGGCAACACGCTGTAGCTCTCCGCCGGAAAGCGTGCCGGGGTTCCGGTCAAGCAAGTGTGTGATGTTCATTTGATTAGCAACTTTTAAGATAACACTGGCCCTGTTTTCTTTTGATAAACCTTTGTTTTTTATGGGATAACCAATATTATTGTATACACTTAAATGCGGGAATATGGCGTAGTCCTGAAAAACCATTCCCACCTGTCGCTTTTGTATTTTTTTTTGTGTGATATTAATTGCATAAAGGTTAATTTACCCGTTATCGGGGTTTTGCCTAACTGTAATGAGTTGCAAAAACAATTATATGCAAAGGATTTGATTGTTACTAGTTGCGGGTCAGCAACGATACGATTCCGTCCACCTCTCATAATTTCGTCTGAAGAAATGGATGAAGCACTTGGTATAGTTGAGGGAGTTGTTAAGGACTTTTAGAGCAGATGGGGCCTGATATATCGTTAATTGTTTTCTTCTGACAAGACACCAAAATTTATAATTAATTATAAATATAATCATCAAAAAGGTTTTTAAACCGAGAGATTATAATTATATATAGAGGAAAGTATGTCAAGAAGCAAGATAAAAATTATTTTTAATTATAAAGCTGTTTTTATTGTAGCAAGTCTATTTTTCGTGTCTGTCTCTTCTATGGCAGTTGTAGACCGCCAAGACAACTCAAATCAGATTATTATATCTTATTTGTTTGAACAGCCAAATGTCGAGAAGATCACAATTGAAAATACTATCTATGATGAAGTTGTAATGCCAGATGTTATCAGTATAGGTAATCCTGGTGAGCCATGTCTGCCCATTAAAGGATCATACATTTTGCTACCTCAAGGTGCAACTGTAGATAAAATAACAATTACTACCAGTGAAAAGAGGTGTTTAGGTGCTGATTTTTTTGTTAAACCTGTCGGTGAAATAGTCCCGTTATCAAAGCGTGATTCAGTATCTTTACCTACTCCAGATGAAAAGATTTACAGTTCCAGTAATGAATTTCCTGGTGATCTCTTTACAGAAGTTGGTGTTTATTGCTTCAGAGGATATAAGATTCTTGTTTTAGATCTGTATCCTGTTCAATATATACCAGCATCAGGAGAACTTTTTTGCTATAATGATATGACTGTATCTATAAAACTCAGTTCGGATAAAACAATAAATCCTTTATATCGCGGGTTTGAAAAAGACAAACTTGAGGTTATAAATAAAGTTGACAACCCCAAAGCCGTTACAACATATACTCAACCTGATATACATCCAGTTGATTCTTATGATCTTCTTATTCTTACAACAGACGGGTTGAAAGATGGTTTTGAA
>CBDUSM010000070.1:0-6438 GCA_965369825.1 uncultured Bacteroidales bacterium | reverse complement strand
CCTATTTGATGGGTATAATGCATATCAAGAAAGAACAATACAATACTGCAGCAAAATACTTTGAAGAATCGGTAAGCCTGTTAACTGACAAGGATAAAACAGCCGATGCTTACTACCTTCTTGCTAATATTAACCTCAACACGAAGAATTTCAACAAAGCACGATCGTTTGCATATAAAGGACTAAAGATACGTCCGGAAGATGGAAGCTATTATTTGGTTATTGGAGATATGTATGCTTCGAGTGCAAAAGATTGTGGCCAGAACGATTTGACCAGTAAAGTGGCATTCTGGGCAGCTGTTGATAAATATAAACAAGCTAAAAGCGTCGACGCCTTTATGGAGGATGAAGCAAACAAAAGAATTACTGCTTACTCTAAGCAATTCCCTTCGGTTGAAACAATTTTCTTTTACGACCTTTCAGAAGGTGACACATACCGGGTCGAATGCTGGATCAATGAAACCACCACGGTCAGGTCTTCCAAATAACCCATCGGTAATGAATAAAAAAAACAGGGTTTTTGCATTTCTTTTTCCGGGCATCATAATAGGGCTCTTTTTCCTGTTTAGTGCATGTGAAAATGATGTTAAAACAGTAAATATGTTAACTGTTTCCGATACCCTTGCTGTGGAGATAATAACAGATATTGAGATGGTTCAAAGCGAAGGAGGTGTTCTGTCATTTATTTTAACCGGCCCTCTTCTTGAACGGTATGACAGCGATGACCCCTATATTGTTTTTCCGAATGGGGTGAAAATTATTTTTTACGATTCCCTTGAAAATATTCGTTCTGAACTTTCAGCAAATTATGGTATAAGCTATGAGAAGAAAAAAATGATGGAAGCAAAAAATGATGTTGTTGTTATCAACCATCAGAAAAATGAAAGATTGAACACTGAACGCCTGATATGGGACCGCAAAAAAAAATTAATCACCTCTGATGTCTTTGTAAAAATTACCTCTAAAGATAAAACAATTTACGGGGAAAACGGAATGGAAGCTGATGAGAAATTTGAAAGCTGGAAGCTAAAAAAGGTTAGGGGTGATATCCTTGTCAAAGACGATAACTATTAAATAATTTTTCATAAACTGATTTGTACTTAAAGTGAACTAAAGTGCCTTATAGTTAAAACAATGAATAATTGGCAAATCATAGCAGGCACCTTGCTCTTATCAGCTTTTTTTTCGGGCATGGAGATCGCTTTTATCACGGCGAATAAATTAAAAATTGAACTTGATAAAAGCAAAGGCTTACTATCAGCACGTATTCTGTCGACCTTCAACAAAAAACCGTCCCGGTTTATAGGCGCAATACTATTAGGTAACAATATTGCCCTGGTTATCTATGGCATTGCCATGGCAAAGATGCTGGAGCCTGTTCTATCAGGTATTCTCCCCCATGGCTTTAATAATGAATTTATTTTGCTCCTCACTCAAACCATTATCTCAACATTTCTTATTTTACTTGTAGCTGAGTTTATTCCAAAAGTGCTGTTCCAAATTAACCCAAATGCAATCATTGGTTTTTTTGCCGTTCCTGTTTATTTGTTCTATTACGGGTTTTATCCGGTTATTTATTTGTTTATCGGGTTTTCCGAATTTCTTCTTAAAAAAATATTCAGAGTGCCATTTACCAACTACTCATTTTCTTTCGGTCTTGTCGACCTCGAACATTACCTGAAAGAATTTAGTGTTGAAACCGAGGAGGAGGTTGATCTGCAGCAAGAGATTCAAATGTTTCAGAACGTTATTGAATTCAGGGATATTAAACTGAGGGAGTGCATGATACCCCGAACCGAAATTGAAGCTGTTGAAATTAACGACTCTATTGAAAAAGTAAAACAAAAGTTTATTGACACTGGGTTTTCCCGCGTGCCTATATATGAAGAAACCATTGATAATATCATTGGTTATGCCCATGCTTTTGATCTGTTCAGAAACCCTAAAGAGATCAAAAGCATTTCAAAGCCATTAACTTATCTTCCGGAAACCATGTTGGCCAATAACGTCTTAAACTCTTTTATTCAGGAAGGGACCAGTCTCGCTGTAGTAGTAGATGAATTTGGAGGAACTTCCGGAATGGTTACTATTGAAGATATTATCGAAGAGATTTTTGGGGAGATTGAAGATGAATACGATATGGAAGACCTGGTTGAAAAGCAAATAGAAAAAAACAAATATGTCTTTTCAGGCAGAATGGAGTTAAATTATCTTAACGATAAGTATGATCTGGATATTCCTGAATCAGAAGAATATGAAACCCTGGCAGGGTTTATTATATATCACCACAAAAGCATACCGCAAGCTAAAGAAGAACTTATAATCGGCCCTTATCATTTTTCTATCCTCCAGGCAGCACCAACCCGGATCGAATCCGTAAAACTCCACATTAAACAATACAAATCAAACGATTAACAAATATCTTGTGCCCCCCTTTCTCCATCAAAATCACAAATCCGTTAATCATTCATGCTCTCCAGCATAGCCTTTACAATGTTATCAGTACTATCGGCAACCTGGACTATGGTTGCGTCCAACATATAACAAGGACTGGTAAATAAATTTCTTTCTCTATCAACCACAACATCACCATGTCCGGCCATCACATGATTGGCGCCCATATTCTCAATCGCTTCGGATGTTCCCGGATCCTGGCCGATAGTAAGGTCCACATCGCCAAAAATTTTAGCCATAATTACCGGTGAAATACACAGGGCACCAATTGGCTTTCCCTGATCTGCAATGGCCCTAACAGAACTTTCCACCTCTGCATTGACAGTACAATCAGTACCTTTGAAAACAAAATCGCACAGATTCTTGGCTGCACCAAATCCTCCGGGAAAAATAAGCGCATCAAAATCATCAGCATTAAAATCGCTCAACGCTTTAATGTTACCCCTTGCTATACGGGCTGATTCAATAAGCACATTGCGTTTTCCCGGCATCTCTTCGCCGGTAACATGATTAATAACATGATGTTGCGGGATATCCGGAGCAAAAACTACATAGTCAGCACCCTGTTTTTTAATGGCCAGCATAGTCAATGTGGCTTCGTGTATTTCAGCGCCATCAAAAACACCACAGCCGGCAAGTACAACGGCAAATTTTTTCATAGTCATCAATTTTTGGTGCTAAGATACGATTTTTCAGGAAGTCAGGGAAGCGGGAAGACAGCAGCCGGTAGCCTGTCTTCCTGTCTCCCGTCTTCCTGTTTCCTGTTTCCTGCCTACCGGCTATCGGCTACCGGCTACTGCCTATTCTCCCAAAATCACACTACCAGCAAACTGCATCCCCTGATATCGCTTGTATCAAAACGACCCAATACCTCAAAAGAACCATTGGTGGCAGATCTGCCAAGATCTTCAGTGGCAATAAAAGAACATGAAAAAATATTGGCCAGATCAATAATATTAATTCCTCCTGTGCTGTTGTGACTCGTCAGCGAGAGGGGATCGTTGATATCCCTGATCAGCACCTTCATCCAGGGTGGGCAATAAAAAATGCCATTCCCCCCGGAATATGCCTGCGATAAAAGCTCTGTCATGCCATATTCAGAATGAATTTTATTAACGCCAAATCCTCTGCATAATTGATCATGTAACTCTTCACGTATCATATCTTTTCTTCTCCCCTTCATCCCTCCTGTTTCCATAATAATGGCATCGGGCAAGTCTATTTCAAATTTTTCAACCATGTCGAGCAAAGCGAACGTGGCACCAAAAAGAAAAATTTTACTGTTCTTCTCCTCAAAACGTTTTAAACGATCTGACAATTCACCATAATTATGTAGATAAAAACCGCTGTACCTGTTATTGGTCTTTTTAATCAAATGATCAATCATATACACCAGTGACGAGCCCTTACGTTCCAGGTAAGACGGCAGCAATGCCAGGATACAATATTTTTTTATGTCCCCATAGAAATATTCGAATCCATTGGTAAAGCTTTCTTCATAAAGCGAAAGATCATAAACATAATGATGGCTTACCCTGTTTCCCGTTGTTCCACTGCTGGAAAAGATTTTTCCGGATTGAAGGTTCTTACTAATTATGCGATGATTCTTGAAGAATGAAACAGGCAGAAAAGGGATATGCATGTAATTATCAATATGTTGCACGTCTGTATTAAGTGAATTTACAAACTGCCGGTACACTATATTGTTTTTATACTGATAATGAAATATTTCCAGGGCCAGGTCGTTAAACTCCCGTAAAGATGAGATTTTAAAAATTTGCTTGATTATTTCTTTACCGGAAATCATTATTCGGTCAAATTATTGTAGCTTTTTTTACCCGGATCTTTCATATCTTTACACCGGCCTCTGACTGGAAAATACCGGTTATGATATTAACTTCAAATATACGCTTATTTATCCTGATATGGGTGCTTTTCTCTTTTGCAACCTGTACGGAGAAAGTTGAATATCCCATTGAGCCTTATATTGAATTCACCTCATTCATAAAGCTAAATGACGGATCGGGTATTGACAATCGGGGTATTTTGGAATTTTATTATATGGACGGAGATGGAGATATCGGTTTATATGATGAGGAAACCCAGCCGCCTTATGATTATAATCTTTTTATAAAATATTTCGAGCAGCAGCATGGAGAATTTAAAGAAGTCTTTATTGCTTATTTCAATGAAGAAACTCAGCAGGTTGACACCGTCTCGATGAACGCCAGAATTCCTATTTTAATACCCGTTGGTAAAAACAAAGCCATAACCGGCACTATTCAAGACACCCTTTTTATCAATAATTTCAGTTCTTCTTTTGATACCATTCGCTTTGAAGTCTATATTGTTGATAGGGCCTTCCATGAAAGCAATACCATTACTACTCCACCGATTATTGTGAAAAAACAATAGAGGTTCATATCCCCCTTTCCCAACCTTTCCCCAAGGTGGAAAAAAACGATTGAACAATAATAGTATCAAGTGTCATTGATCTTTCCGAAATGATAAATCAGGAATGCTTAATTAAAAACATTAATGAGGAATAACAAATAAGAAATGAGGAAATCTGCAGTATGTCTTGTCCTTAATAGGTTTACAGAAAGAAGGGTGTTTTATGCATGGCAAACCGTCTTAAAACCTTGTCAATAATCAGCAGGGAGATGATCCCAACCGCAATGATTGCAGGCAGAGAAGACCTGGAAAAAATTGCAAAGAAAAAGGTCAGCCACTCTACGGTGCTTTTAAAATAGACAATAAGGTTTTCAAAATATTGAACATCAAATCCGACACTACTGATGTTAAATCCTAAAAATGACCAGTCAACAAAAAACACCAGACTAATAACTACAGCAAATCCTGCAATAATCAGTATCCACATATTCCCGGAAACCAAGGGTTGGGGTGTAACGGTTTCCTTTTCAACCTCAGCTTCAATCCTCTTCATTAAATTATCAGTAAAGCCTGCCGGGGCTTTTTCTCTAATGGACTTTCTAACCAGGCTCCTGATAAAAAAATCATTGTTGTTGACTTTTTCTTCCATTTAAACTACCTCGTTAAATTGTGATTTGTAACTATGATTAAACTCCTTATATAAACGCTTTCTAATGCGATGCAATTTAACTTTAACATTTGATTTTGACAAAGCTGTAATCTTACTTATCTCCTCAACCGAACATTCTTCAAGGTAAAAAAGTGTTATCACCACATTATCTTCCGGGGAAAGCTTCTCTAACGCTGCATCAATAAACCGCTGCTGGCGTTCATCATCCATAGCCTCAACAAATTCATATACTTGCTCACCCGGATAGTTTTCAACGACCTCGTCGTCAATAACAGCAACCTCAATATTTTTTTTCCGGATCCTCGAAACAGCCGTATTATAAGTAATACGGTATAACCAGGTAGAAAATTTTGACTTCTGCTTAAAATTTTCGAGCGAATTAAAAGCTTTTATAAAAGCATCCTGGGCAATTTCCTCAGCATCTTCTGTACTTCTAACTATTTTCCTGGCAATGGTAAACACCATATCCTTATGCTTATTTACAAGGGTAGTATAAGCTCTTGTATCTCCGTTCAATACCTTTTCAATATATAAACTATCTTCGAGGAATTCCATTTGTTAATTAGACGATGGTGTTTGATTTTGGTTACAAGATACAAAAAAACCATGACTTAAGTCGTGGGGTTTTGTAACTCAATTTGTAACCAGAGGTAAATTACCAGCGTCAAAAGAGGGTGAAGTAGAAAATATCAAATTATTATTAACTCTAAATTTTAAAAATCATGACAGAAATTATTGTACCGGTTAGTTTTTTTGCACTTGTTTTAGGAATTGTCTACCTGGCCATTCGTAAAAAAGAACGCATGGCAATGATGGAGAAAGGAGTTGATCCATCAACTTTTGTTACCAAAAAGCAGACCTACCCTTCGCTAAAATGGGGGATGTTTCTCATTGGCTTAGGGGTTGGGCTTATCATTGCC
>CBDUSM010000069.1:0-6574 GCA_965369825.1 uncultured Bacteroidales bacterium | reverse complement strand
CTGAGTGGGAAATGTAATTTTCTGATTTATAATATTTTCCCAGTTCACCGGTAAGTGGCCTGGGATTAATAAAACGAAACCCACACCTCACGCATTCCACAATGGAAAATGTTTGTTTGCTGAGAAAATGGTCCTTGCAATCAAGGTAATGGACGAATTGGTCTTCTCCACAAATTATACAGCTCTCCATTTTTTTCATACTTCTTTGTTCCACGTGAAACAATACCTACCTACCAAGGTATACCAATAATACAAAAATATCGGCTGGTGATACTCCGCTTATCCTGGAAGCCTGACCAATTGTACTGGGTAGTAACCTGTTAAGTTTATCTCTGGCTTCATACGATAAGGCAGGTAGTGTATGGTAATCAAAATTCTCCCGGAGTTTAAGATCCTCCATTTTAGATAGCTTATCAGCAACTTCGCGCTCTTTACTAATGTATCTTGCGTACTTCAACTGTATCTCTGCTTCCTCGAGCACCTCTTTATCGAATTCGTTGCTTTTCCTTAAAAACTCCTTAAATCTGGGTATCGCTTCAATCAAACCACCAATTTCAACCTGTGGGCGTAATAAAATAGTAGATATCTTTTGTTTCTGCTTTATTTTATCAGTTCCCCTATCAGATAAATATTCATTAATCTCTTCCGGGATTGTACTTTCCTTTTTAATAAATTCGATTAGCCTGGCAATACGGTTCCTTTTATCTTCAACCCGCATCATTCTTTCTTTGCTGGCGAGCTCGATCTCATATCCTTTTGGCGTTAAACGCAGATCTGCATTATCCTGCCTTAATAATATCCTATACTCGGCGCGAGAAGTAAACATACGGTAGGGTTCGTCCACCCCTTTTGTAATCAAATCATCAATTAATACACCTATATATGCATCAGACCTGGACAAAATAAAATCAGACAGGCCATTCAATTTCCTGCTGGCGTTAATACCTGCCATTATTCCCTGAGCAGCAGCTTCTTCATATCCGGTAGTTCCATTAATCTGTCCGGCAAAATATAAATGTTCAACCAAACGGGTTTCCATTGTATACTTAAGTTGTGTTGGGGGAAAATAGTCATATTCAATGGCATATCCAGGTCTGAATATCCTTGCATTTTCAAATCCTTCTATTAATACAAGGGCTTTGTATTGTATATCCTCGGGTAATGATGATGAAAATCCATTAAGGTAAACCTCCACGGTGTCCCATCCTTCAGGTTCTACAAACAATTGATGCCGGTCTCTGTGTGAAAACCTGTCAATTTTATCCTCAATTGAAGGACAATACCTGGGCCCTGTACCCTTTATCCGGCCAATGAACATTGGTGATCTATCAAAACCTGTTCGCAGGAGATCATGAACTTTTTTGTTTGTATAGGCAACCCAACAGCTTCTTTGTTTTTTAAGTTTTGGAGTATCAATAAAAGAAAATTTTCCGGGAACCTGGTCTCCTTTCTGTTCTTCCAGTTTGGAATAATTAATGGATCGGCCATCAATTCTCATGGGTGTTCCGGTTTTTAGCCTGGCTGATTCAAACCCCATAGCATTGAGATTTTCGGTCAGTCCGACAGACGGTTTATCGCCAATTCGTCCGCCACCAAAACTTTTTTCCCCAATATGAATAATTCCATTTAAGAAGGTGCCATTGGTAAGGATAACTGCCCCGGCAAATATTTTTAACCCCATAAAGGTCTCCACCCCTATCACTTTCCCCTTTTTTGTCAAGATACGAACAACCATATCCTCCCGGAAATCAAGGTTTGGTGTTTTCTCAAGTTCCAAGCGCCACTCTTTTGAAAACAACCAGCGATCGCTTTGTGCACGGGGGCTCCACATTGCAGGGCCTTTCGATTTGTTCAACATTCTAAACTGGATCATGGTTTTATCGGTTATGATTCCCGAATAACCACCAAGAGCGTCAATTTCCCTAACTATTTGTCCCTTAGCCACCCCGCCCATTGCCGGGTTACATGACATTTCACCTATAGCAGTCAGGTTCATTGTAATGAGTAGTGCCTTTGACCCAAGGTTAGCAGCAGCAGCAGCGGCTTCAGCGCCAGCATGCCCGGCGCCAACAACAATTATATCATATTTCCTCAACATTAATGATTAACGGAGTATAAAGTATAAATAAATGGAATTCAACCTCAGACTTAACCAGGATTTTACTGTTCCACATGGAACAGTGATCAGGTCAACGGAGGGCGCAAAGATAAGCATTTATCTTCTGCCTTTTGCATTTCCCGCCGCTCAGCTTCGGTACTATCTTCACCTCCCATAAGGTGTAAAATTCCATGAATTATAACCCTATGAAGTTCATCGCTGATACGCACCTTATATTTTTTTGCATTGGCCTTTATCCGGTCAAGGCTAATGTAAATATCACCAGAAATTATCGTTTGATCCTCCGATAGATTAAATGTCAGGATGTCTGTGTAAGAATCGTGATTTAGGTAAGTGTTGTTTATGGTGAGTAAATAATGATCCGGGCAGAGAATTATGTTTATGTTGCCCGGTTTATTTCCCCACTTAATAATTATATGCCTAATCCATTCTCTAATTTTCCTTTTATCGTTAACACGATAAGATAATTCCTCATTGAAAAAAAGAATGCTATTAGGGTTCATATATACATATAACAATATGTTCTATGCTTTTTCTTGCCTCTTCTTGGTCTCTTTACTGTATTTTTCCAACCTTTTCTTTCTCTGACTTGCTAATTCCTTGCTTATTCCCTTAATGTCATATGTGATTTCTATTTCATTGCCTTTTTCATTAAAAACAACCTTGTCGGCCAATGATTTAATAATAAATATGCCCCTTCCTACGTGATTTTCATCTGAATAAGATAAATCAGTAGGATCGATAACGTTCTGAAGATCAAATCCTTGACCCTCATCTTTGATAGTAAAAGAGAGGTTACCAGGCCCTGCCTTAAATTTTACAGTAATCTCTTTAATGGGGTTGTTTTTGTTCCCATGAATAATAGCATTATCAACAGCCTCCAGAATAGCAATGGTAATATTTCCAAAATAATGGTTGCTGATATTATATCTGTCACAAATCTCTTCAATAAAACGTTCAACAAGGTAAACATTTTCTGGGCTGGACGGAATTTTTAATTGCATCTCCTCAAAAATCATATCGTTTTATTTTTCAAGGTGGAAAAGGTAATTATTTAATTTTTTCTTATAAAACGGCTTCAATGAAGGTGGAATTGTCTTTAATAACTCAACCTGTTGAGCGTTTATACTTTTATACTTAAAAAACTCCTCAGGGTTACTAATTTTTTGATTTTTTGCCTCTCTTGATTCACGCTTTTCTTCCTCCTTGCGTTTAAGCTCAGCTTTCTCCGATTGTAAAAGCCTTGTTAATATCTCTTTCTGCCTCAATAGTGTTTGGTTTGAGATCATTTTATTAACGAGATCTCTTTCTGTTTTTTCCATATCATCAATCATCTTTCTGGCACCCCCATCAACGCCAACGCCTTCTTCCTTCAATTGATTCAAATATTTTTGGAACTGATTTCTGATCGCCTCTTGCTCTGCAGCCAAACGAGCAAATTGTTCGCTTGTTACATCTCCTCCGGGTAACCCTGTTTTGCCTTTTTTCCCTTTACCCTCTTTCATTTGTTCAAGTTGTTTGTTGAGCTGTTCCTGAAGTTGCTTCATGGTACTTATTGATGAAGCTCCCATACCAGGGTTCGGACAAGAAGAACCACCGCTTGCCATTTGCGACATTTGTTGCTCCATTTGTTCTAACACCTCAGATAGTAAAAGAGCAAGGTTGTTAACCGAGGTCATTACCAATTGCTGGCTGGTTCTGGCTACAGAGACCCTTCGCTGATCCAACCCCTTTAAGGCTTTCTCAATATTTATATTTACCTCCCTTAACTCCCTGTTTATAACCGGCTTGACCATAAGCTGCCTTTTCCCCAATGCAATCAACGAATCCTCTATCATCACCATATCATCTTTGAGCTTTTTTTGATTCTGTATAATTTCGAGGTATTTAGGGTCACTTCTTTTCACTACACCAACCCATTCAATAAGGTCTTCCTGGTCAAAAGAAACCTGTAATAAATTCTCGAGTATTTCTCTCAGAGCATAAATGTCCTCGCCCAAACCCTGTGCCTGCATAGCACTCATCATATCAAAAAGCTTATCCCCCAGCTGTCCCATTTTTTCAGAGGCACTCTTTTGTGATTTGGCAGATTTTCCTTTTTTACCCTCCTGGAGGTTTTCCATGCTTTTATCCAACTCCTCATCAATACCGCTTTCTTCACTTTCGGTATCAAAAGATTTATTGGGTTCTTCCAGGTCGCTATTTTTCTCTTGCAGATCATCCAGGTCCTTTTTTATCTCATCAAATTGCTTTTCAATCTCTTCCTGTTTTTCAATCAAACTATCAAACTCATCTTTCTTTGAATTCTCAGTTTTATCTGCTAATTTTTCCTGTGTTTCTGCCAATTCTTCAATTTTTTCAATGGTTTCTTTTAACTTCTTTTCCAGTTCCAGGCGTTTGAAAAGTTCCAGGCTTCTGTCAAGCTGCTCTTCTATGTCTTCGCTTGTCCATTTCATCTTTTCCAGCATTTCATTCACCTTATCCTTATCAATTTCTTCCATCATTTTTTGCAATTCTTCAAATAGCTCTTTCATTTCATCTGTCATAAGCTCTTCAAAAAGCTCCTCTAACCTCCGTTGTTTTTCAATAATCTCTTCATCTAACTTTTTGTACTGTTGCTCTTTCAGGGATCGTTCGGTGTTTTGTTTTTGAATATTCTCAATTCTGTTTTGCAATGCTGCCTGTTTGTCGAGCAGGCCCTGTATTTGTTGTTTTTCCTGCCAACTGATGTCGCTTTTCTCCATCAATCGTTTTGATAGATCGGTTAACTCTTTTTGTAAGGCCCTTATATCCTTCATAGCACTGCGAAGCTCATCCTTAATATCTGCATTTGTCTGTTCAACTGCATCATCAATCTCTTCCAGGCTGGGGATTTTAAAAAACATTTTGTGCGACTTGCTTGATTTATTTCCATTAACCTCATCGTTATCCCATACCTCAAAATAATACTCAATTTCATCACCCGGCATGGCATCAATGGCCGACATATCAAAAAAATGAAAAAACTGTTGATGGCTTAAAGACTTCCTTATATCAATACGTATACTTTCGGCCCTGGCTGAACTTTTTTCGCTTTGCTCAGCCTGATGCTTTTTATAGTTATATGTTAGCGTTGTAAACCCATAATCATCTTTTATAACACCCCGGAAATAAATTCGGTTTTCAAAAACTGAATCATGATATTCTTCAACAACAACCGTTGGGTATTGATCCGGGATAACCTTAATTAAATAAAATAATGAGTCATTATTAAGTAAAAAATCGTTTCTTGTTTTTACCGAATAAGCTGTGCTTTGATAAAATGTATCAGCATAATTAAATGCATTTGATTTTTTTTTCTGCAAGTTAATCACCTGATCGTCCACGCTGAATATCACGGACTCGGTGTCTCTGGTATAAAAACGCCATGATACAATAGAGCCTTCCGGCACAACAACATCGCCCATATTCTCTACAACCTCGTCTTCTTTTAATATATATGCGGGATAATCCAATTCTATTTCAAAATTGAGAATGATGGGCCTGGGGAAAACTATTATTTCATATTCCCTTGTATGAACCTTTCCGGCACTAAGAATAAATCTAGTGTTTCTCTGAATGTTTTTAAACCGGTAGTAGTGAGTTATTTTATTCTCTTTAGATAGCCGAAAAGAATTTTCCCCTATAGAAATCATAATATGATCGGGGTTTTCATCTCCTTCCACCAGAACATTCAACACAAAGTCTTCCTGTTGAATCGCCTTTAGGCTGTCGTTAGTGATTATCAGCTTAAATGGTTTTTCCTTCTCAAAATAATCATAATGTTTAACAATCCTTTCCGTTGGGCCGGTAATTATCCCTGGTGCAGAAACAAGAATAAGAACAATAACAGCCAGGGGGGGCAAAATATATTTGATATATTTCTTATTTCCTGAAAGGTTAATTGCAGATGTAAAAGGAATCGGCTGAAGGGCGCTGATCTTTTGATTTATTCCTGCCTCTATCAACTCTTTGCTATACTCGTTGCCGAGTTTTTTCAAATGCAGTGTATTAAGAAGCTTATCATCAATTACACTAAAATGATCACCGATTATTTCAGCTGCCTGCTCGTGAGAAATAATTCTCCCAATTTTAAACAATTTAAGCACCGGTATCACGATTAGCTTCCAAATAATAGCGGCGTTGATTATCAGATATGCATAAAAAACTATTGTTCTCTCAACAATACCAAAGTGGGCAAAATGTTCCAGGACTGTCACCAACAGATAGAAAGCCAAGAGGACGGCCAGGCTATAAATAAACCCTTTCAGTACCAGGTTTTTATAGTACTTCCTAATAAATTCATCAAGCTTTCTGATCAGTATATTATAATTATCACCCATCTCTTTCCTAGTAACGATTATTGGGGGTCGGCCTGGTGTACACTTATATAATTAAATATCAATTTACAAAGTTACAAACAAAAGGCTTCATTCC
>CBDUSM010000068.1:0-6640 GCA_965369825.1 uncultured Bacteroidales bacterium | reverse complement strand
CCGTAAAGTTAAATAAATATTGGATTTCTCTTTGCATTTCATTTTTAGTCTTTTCTCAATTGACTCTCGTCTCTCAATTAATTTGTATCTTTACATGCTCATTTTTCAACAATGATAAAACCGCAAACCATACAGGAAATCATTGAGACTGCTCGTATTGAAGAGGTTGTGGGAATTTTTGTTTCCTTACGGAAAAGAGGGATGAACCATGTTGGCCTTTGTCCTTTTCATAATGAAAAAACCCCATCATTTACCGTTTCTCCTTCCAAGGGAATCTACAAGTGCTTTGGATGTGGAAAAGCAGGAAATTCCGTTAATTTTTTAATGGAACATGAGCATTATACTTACCCGGAAGCACTCAGGTACCTGGCAGATAAGTACCAGATTGAGATAGAAGAAGAGCAACAAACACCCGAACAGGTCAAGGCTTTGTCGGAACAGGAGAGCCTGTTTCATGTGACAAGCTTTGCTCAAAAATATTTCTCCAATAATTTGTTTAACACTGAGGAAGGAAAAGCTATCGGGTTGTCATATTTTAAGGAAAGAGAGTTTAAGGAAGATACAATCAAGAAATTTCAGTTAGGGTACTGCATTGACAAATGGGAGGAATTCACTCAACATGCCTTAAATAACGGATACAAATTAACGTACCTCGACAAAACAGGCCTTACCATTGTCAAGGAGGATAAAAAATATGACCGTTTTCGTGGTAGGGTTGTTTTTCCAATTCATAACCTTTCAGGGCGTGTGATAGGTTATGGAGCCAGAATATTGAAGTCTGATTCAACCAGACCAAAATATGTCAATTCCCCCGAATCAGAAATTTATAATAAAAGCAAGGTTCTTTATGGAATTTATTTTGCTAGAAACGCCATTATCAAAAATGACAACTGCTTCCTGGTTGAAGGATATACAGATGTCATTTCAATGCATCAGGCCGGAATAGAAAATGTTGTAGCTTCTTCAGGTACTTCCCTGACTGCCGATCAGATCAGACTTATTAAAAGATATACGTCTAATATTACTATTTTATTTGATGGCGATCCGGCGGGCGTAAAAGCTTCCTTCCGTGGAGTTGACATGATCCTGGAGCAGGGGATGAATGTAAAAATTGTCCTTTTTGCGGAAGGAGAAGATCCTGATTCTTATGTACGGGCAAACCGTATTTCAGAAGTGGAGAAATTTATTACAAAAGGCGCAAATGATTTTATCATTTTTAAAACTAATTTGTTACTGAAAGAATCGGCGAATGATCCAATAAAAAAAGCATCTCTAATAAAAGAAATTGTTAATTCAATAGCTCTTATTCCTGACGGCATTTTTCGCTCTGTTTATATCAGGGAGTGCTCGAATGTTATGGAAGTGCCAGAACAATCGCTAATGAATGAATTAAACAAAATACTGAGAAGGCGATACAAAACACAACACAAAATCCCACCTGAAGAAGAGATTCAACAAACTGAATACACAGCTGAAAAACAAATACAGTCCGATAACTTTGATTGTGAATATAAGGAGAAAGACATTATCAGACTTATCCTTACTTATGGCGACAAAACTATTCCCCCCGATGGGGAAGGTGATTTAGAAATTACCGTAGCCGAGTTTATTGTAAATGATATTAATAACGATGAATTGATTTTTCAGAACCCTTACTATCAGTCAATATTTGATGTGTATGTATCTGAGTTGGAGAAAAATGATGTGCCAACAGGAAAATACTTTATTAACCATCCCGACAACAAAATTGCGAAACTTGCAATTGATCTCATCGCAACACCCTATGAGTTAAGTAAACACTGGGAAAAGAACATGATTCCTGTTGCCTCTGAAAGTAATATGTTGAAAAAAGCCGCAATTTCTTCTATCTTATCATTCAAAGCCAAAAAAGTTGACTTGTTGATCATGCAAACTCAACAGGAAATTAAAGAAGCTAATGATGCCGAAAATATCATCATTTTACTTCAGAAACTTCAAAACCTGAAAGGAATAAGTAATGAGATTAATGCAAGGCTGGGAAGAGTTATCACAAAATAATAAAAAAACAATCTATTTTTTACACTTATAGCCTGGGGTTTTTTCGAACAGAGAGATGTTTACTAATTAGTATTTCTTTCTCTTGCCTGATTAACTTTTATTCTGCGTCCTTTGATGTCTGTGTCATTAATGTTTTCCATAGCTTCGGTAGCCTCCTGATCATTGGGCATATCAATAAATCCAAAGCCTTTACTTCTCCCTGAATATTTATCAATAATGATTTTAACTGAAGCTACTTCGCCATATTCTTTAAAAATATCCATTAATTCATCTTCGCTGATGTCATAATTAAGATTGCCGATGTAAATGTTCATAATATACTTTTGTGTTATAAATGTTGAAAATAAATAAAAAGTGCTGCAAAGTTAGTTTTTTTTTGATATAAAAAAAGAAAATTAATATTATTTAGCCTGTGGTTTTGGCTGAAAGCATACAAATGACGTTATTAAAAGACAAACCAACCACCGGAAGTAGCATAGAATTATTACTTTCAAAAGGTAAATTGTACTAAGCATTGTAATCTGTTTGCAGTACCCGATTTGTTGTTTTGTACAAACAGTTTTCCCCAAACGTATTCAATCCCAAAATTTAATCTGTCGATGGGGTTATAGAACAAATTGACCAGTGCATACTTGCTAAAGTGAAAATCCTCTTCTTCAAGCAATATTTGTGAACCCTATAATATCGCTACCCGGAGCTTCAATGGCAAGTGTATATTTATATTTTGCATTGATGTTATTGAAGTACTTAATCATTGTATTCCGGTTACCGGAAGCGCTGTTTGGCCCTTCGAAGTCAATGGTGTTAGGCAATACTTCGCTATCTCCAAATGTTGTAAGGCTTTTCCCAATCAGGAAATGATTCATTTGAATGTAAGCATCACGTAGCCTGAAAAAAGAATGGGCGTGTTGTGCATCGCTGTAGAAATCGGCTTTAATAATTCCTTTGATCAATCCGAGGCTGCTCGGGTAGAATGCTGCAAGACCTATACGGGATTGTCGAACAGATAAATATAATCGATCCATCTTTTCTCCGGGCGTGGGGTCGATAGGGATCTCTGAGGTGGTGAAATCATCATAATTTTCCAACCCGTTAAGGTCGTAAACCCCGTTCATTAAAATAAAGCCATGTATGTCAATTCGTAATTTTGATGTTGCAGCGGAATCAGGTTGTGCATAAGCAATTTCGAATATCATACATGCGATAACCAGGAATGTAGCTTTTTTCATTATAATCAGTAAAAAAAATTAAGAGAACAGATCAAGCTGTCCATTGGGTTTGGTTAACTTTTTACCAGATGTTGTTTTAGAAAGCCGGATCAGTTTTTCTTCAATCTGATCAAGAAAATGACTCCTTGTCAGATGATATTCTTTCCCCCAGATGAAGCGTTTTTTAGCAAATGTCAACCACAGGTATCTCATTGCCCTGGTCATGCCGACATATAACAGCCGTTTTTCTTCTTCCGGGTCTGCCCGATGTTCCTTAAAAAGAGAATATGGGATCAGCCCTTCCTCACAACCAATGATAAAGACAGCTTTAAACTCTAATCCTTTAGCTGCGTGAATAGTCATAAGACTTACTTTTTCAATATTGGTTTCGTAAGTGTCAATACCGGAACCTAAGGATACGAATCGTAAAAATTTATCAGGGCTATCACTGTATTTTTTTGCTATAAAAATGAGGTTCTTGATTTTCTCATCACTAACTAATGATTGGTTTTTAAAAAACTGTGTGATAAGGTGAGAAATAGCTTCATCAAGCGGATAATGATTAACGATCTGATTGAGATCTGCCAGGTGGAGCTTATTTATTTTATCGTTATTGTAAAGTTTATGTTTTAGTAAAATATTATCCGGATTAAACGACAATTTTATCATGTCAATTACAGTACTGACGGGATATTGCCGAAAAAAGGCTGTTTCATGGACTGTCTGATAGGGGATGCTGTGGTCATGAAAAGCTTTCTTAACAGCCTCCATTTGTTTACTTACCCGGCAGAGAACAGCAAACTCCGATAAACTTTTTATTTCAGCATCTTCCTGGCCGGTACTTATTTTACTGTCAATAGAAAAAAAGCGCAAACCACCTATCATTTGTTCAATTGTTCTGGCAACGAACTCAGCTTCGCTTTTTCCAGTGGCGTTTTCAGTGATATTTATTTTAACTCCTTCATTCAACCCATGAATATCGGAATTCTCATGGTGCTTTTTATGGATAATTTCAAGAGAAGCTTTTAATATGTGATCCGAACAGCGATAGCTTTGTGTAAGGTTATATATCACGGCATCCGGATAGTCTTCAATGAAACTCTGAATGTAATGTACATCAGCTCCCCTGAAACCATAGATTGCCTGATCAGGGTCGCCAATAACAAAGATATTGGAGTGAAGGCCTGAGGTCAGTAACTTTAATAAGGCGTATTGTGAATAATTAATATCCTGGTATTCATCAACCAGGATCCAGGGATATCGATCCTGATATTGAGATAATATTTCAGGGTGTTGTGATAATAGTTTAACCGGAAGGTAAATGAGGTCTTGCAGGTCGTACAGGTTATATTTCATCAACAGTTCATTGTACCGGTGAAAGGTATCGTTCAGGTAATTATCAGCTAATGAGAAGTCGTCAATTTGTTGTTTAATGTAAGCGATTTGTTCTGAAATTTCTTTGCCTTTGGCTGCTGGAACACCAAGGTGGTGAGTTAATAATAGTGTTTTGTCATCTTCAGTAATGATTGAAAATTGTTTCCTGCGTCCGGTTAACTCCAGGTTTTCGTTGATGATCTGGTAACCCAGCGCATGAAAAGTGCTTACAGTAGGCTCATCTCCATAATCTTTTCCAGGAAGGCCCTGCAAACGCTCCTTCATTTCGCCGGCTGCTTTATTGGTAAACGTCACTGCAAGAATAGATTTAGGGCCTGTTTTGTGTTGATTTACCAGCCTGGAAATGCGTTGTACAAGTACGTTGGTTTTTCCTGTTCCCGGCCCCGCCAGCACAAGAGCAGGCCCCACCAGGTGATTTACAGCCATTGTTTGCTTCGAATTAAGCTTCGGCTGAGTCGTCTCTTTGTTATAAGCTTCGGATTTTTCCAGGAATATTTCGCCTGTGCCAATAGTTGATTGATTGTTTTTTTTAAGGTTCCGGTATGCTGCCAGATCAAAGGAGATATAACCCAATGATTTAATGAGAGGAGAATCTGCCATTTTTTTGGCCATGAATAACATCTGTTGTGAGGGTTGAGTTCTTAGCTCCTCATCGGTAAAGACCCTAATAATGCCATACTCCCCATCATAGCCTTTTTTTACAATCACCTCCCTGTTCCTCATTCTCCGGATGCCTTCTGTTAATAATTCATTTCCAAGCATTTTAACATCCCCAAGGGATAAATTTAAAAGTATATTTAATTCAGAGCCTCCACGCTGGATCAGTGCGTTATATATTTGGGTGATTTTTTTTGACGTTGATCCAATGTGGTTAATCTCAGCAAGAATTTCTTTGAGAGGAATAAGGGAATAATAAGGAAGCCGGGTTTTTCTTTTTGAGACATCATCCCTGTCAGAAAGTTCTACCACCCGATCAAGAACACCTCTGGTGACCGGGGTTTTACACACAGGGCATAAGCCATTGTTTTGAAGTGTTTCAACGGGGTCCCAGCAGATATTACATTTTTTATGACCTGCATAATGGTATTTCCCTTCCTGAGGGAAAAAGTTAATTGTACCGGTGAATTGATCGGGATTTCCTGATTTAAATGCATTAACAATGCTTTCGTAAGATAAGTCTGTGTTCAACAGGTTTGCGTTACGGCCAAGCTTTTCGGGGCTGTGGGCATCTGAATTGGCCATCAGGGAAAACCGGTCAAGCATGCTACACATCCAGTTCATAGGAGGATCGCTTGAAAGCCCCATTTCAATAGCAAAAATATATGCTGAGAGATCCTCATAGCATTCATTAATGCTTTCAAAACCTGATTTTGCCCCCAGTGCCGAAAACCATGGTGTCCAGATATGAGCCGGTACAAAAAATATTTTATCCGAACAGGACAAGGCCAGTTCCAGCAGATCCCGTGAATCCATTCCCAAAATAGGGCGCCCATCAGAAGTGATGTTGAATCCAAACTGTCTGAGTTTAAATTGGATCTTTTCAACCACCTCAAAATCAGGTGAAAAGATAATATTATGTACTTTTCTTACCTTGCCCTTTTTTTTATAAATATTGCTGATCTCCGCTGTTAGCAAGAACCTGGTCGATTTAATATCCCCGGGATATTGTTGAGAAGGGATTTCTATTCTGTATTCCTTTTTTAATTTGAAAAGTCCCTCTTCGGCTGGTTCAAGTTTCTTTTTCAGCTCATTCACCCATCCCGGATGCGTAAAATCACCTGTTCCAATAACCTGAATACCTTTTATTCTTGCCCAGTAATCAAGGTACTCGGGACATAGCTTGCTACTGGTAGCAATCGAATAATGAGAGTGGATGTGAAGGTCTGCAGTGAAATGCATAAGAAAACCTGTATCTAGAGCAAAAATAATAAATTATTGTCTGAAGTTTGACATTAAATCAAAAGAATTCCAGTTCTATCTATATATTGAGGAATGGAAGA